>SUTR01000005.1 GCA_015062825.1 Methanosphaera stadtmanae | reverse complement strand
TGAAAATGGGGGAGAGATTCTATGAGTCTTCCATTTTCAATATATTTTGTGTGATGAATTTTTGGGTAAGTTAGTGAAATTATCTTTTTTTTAATCAAATACATCTATATCTGCTTTATCTAGCCATTGACTTACTATTTTAACTGCACAATAATTTCCACACATTGTACAGGTATCATCTGCTTCAGGAGGTCTTTTATCTCTTATTGCCTTAGCATCTTCTGGCCACATTGCAAGTTGATATTGTTCTGCCCAATTAAGCTGTTTCCTTGCATCTGCCATTTTAATGTCATCTTCTCCAAATCTTTCCATATCTATTGCTATGTCTCCAGCATGAGCTCCAATTTTGGTAGCTATTACTCCATCTTTAACATCTTGTGCATCTGGTAATGCTAGATGTTCGGCTGGTGTTACATAACATATGAAATCAGCTCCATAACGAGCACATTGTGCGGCTCCAATAGCTGATACAATATGGTCATAAGCAGGTGCAATATCTGTTACAATAGGACCTAACATGTAGAATGGTGCATTATTGCACATTTTTTTCTGAATATTAATGTTTGTTTCAATTTCATTAATTGGTATGTGTCCTGGTCCTTCAACTATTGTTTGAACTCCTCTTTCTCTTGCTTTATCAACTAATTCGCCAAGTACTATTAGTTCTTGTATCTGAGCCCTGTCGGTGGAATCTGTAAGTGCTCCTGCTCTCATGGCATTTGCCATACTTAAACAAACATCATATTCTTCTACAATATCTAATATCTGATCATAGTTTTCATATAATGGATTTTCTGCATCATGATGTACCATCCATGATGATATGAATGAACCTCCTCTACTGACAAGTCCTCCTTTTCTTCCTTGTCTTTTAAGTCTTTTGAGTGTTTCCCTGTTGACTGAACAGTGGATAGCCATGAAATCTATACCATCTTTTGCTTGTTTTTCAATATTTTTAATCATGTCGTCTGCATCCATGTCAATAACAGAACCATTTTTTTCTATGGATTCTACTGCAGTTTGATATATTGGTACACTTCCAACCGGTTTTTTGGTTTGACTTAAAACTGTTCTTCTAATGTAATCCAAGTCTCCACCAATACTTAATTCCATTAAGGTATCACAGCCTGCTTCTTCAGCAGCTTTGGCTTTTGTTAGTTCATCATCTAAGTCTATGATATCTGTGGATGTTCCAATAGTTGCATTGACTTTTGTACGTAAATTTTGTCCTATACCTACTGCAACAGTTTCTCTTTGATTATTATCTGGAATAGCAATATATCCTTTCGCAACCATTTTTCTAACATATTCAACATCTAATTTTTCATCTTTTGCCACATCTTTCATGGCTTGTGTAATAATACCTTTTTTGGCTTCTTGCATTTGTGTCATAATATTTACTCCACTATTGATTTTTTTTTAGATTTTTTTTAGATTTTTTTTTCGTTATATGAAAATCATTGTCAATGATTGCTTTCATAAAACTAGTTTATACTTAATGTTGAATTATATATAAATATTTTGTAGAAATACGCTTTAATTACTCTTTTTTATCTATTATACTTGATTTACTTAAATTATTTTTTATTTTTAATAAAGTATTGTTTTATTTTTTAATGACATTTTCAATTAATTTTTACATGTTGAAAATGTTATCTGATAGGGGATTATATTGGATGGTACTATTTATATGAACATTTTTTTTAAAAAAATAACGTCTTTTAAGACAAAAGGAGGTATCGTCATATTTTTGTAGTTATTGATTGATTAATTGATGAATTTAATTACTTTAAGAAAACAATTAATTAAAAAATTAATAAAAGAAAATGAGGGTGGTGGATATTTAATTTAAATTTTCAGTACTTTCAGACCAATTGTTGTCCATTCTTTCTAGTGCTTGGTCAATTGATGGGATGTTGGTTTGTGTTCCCTGTGCTTCTACTATGTATGAGGATACAGTACTTCCAAATCTACCACATGTTTCAAGAGTATTGTCTCTTAAAAACATTCTTAGGAAAGCTGCTCTATATGAATCGCCAGCACCAGTAGGATCAACAGCTTTGGTAGGTACAACTTCAATGTCAATAGGTTCATCTCCTTTAACAAATATGGTACTACCTTTGCTTCCTAGTGTTTTAATTATAAGTTCTGGTCCATCCTCTAATATTTCATCTATGGATTTTTCTAGTAAATCAGATATGTGTTCTATTTCATGTTCATTACCAAAGAGTATATTACAATTGCTAATTAATTCCTTCAAATCATTTGTTGAATATAAATGTAAATCTTGTCCCGGATCAAATGAAACTAATTTTTTCTGACTATATGCATATTTACCAGCTTTTATGTTAAATGTGGGATCTCCTGTTGCAAGATGCACAGCACGGGCATTGTCAATAGCTGCCTTCGGGATATCTGATTGGCTATACATTTTTGCAGCTCCCCAATAGAAGTAAAACATTTGTTCATCTTGTGGGTTGGTTAATACAAATGCTGTTGGTGTATTAGTATCCTCTGATAAAATCATGTCACTTATATCAATATTCAATTCATTTAAATATTTTTCATAATCACTATCCTTAAAATCCTTACCTATACAAGAAATCAACCCTACATCTAATCCTAACTTGCTTGCAACAACAGCCACATTTCCTGCAGCACCACCATGTAACGTATCCATTTTATTTACAAGTGCTGATGTATTTAACTTTGAAAATTCTTCTACCTGCATAATATAGTCAAATGCAGTATGTCCTAATACTAGTAAATCAACGTTTTTCATTTGTATCTCCCTTTTAGTTTTTTTTTATAATATTTGAATAATATAATTAATTTTTAAAATAAAAGAAATATTGTATGATGTTCTTAAAGGTATTAATTGTATATTATTAGTTTTTCTAAATTAACATATGTAGTTAATTTTAATATATTATTTTTTATACATTATTTCATTTATACAATTTTTTATTTTTAATTTTTATTTCAAAATCAAAAACTATTTTATCATATCTATAGTTCAACACCAATATATTCTAAGAAGTATAAATAATATATTAGAGTGTTGTATCATGTCTAATGAAATGTTTTCTAAGAAAAATCAGGGATTTGCTATTGCAATTATTTTAGGTACTGTTGCTGGTTTAATATCCATGAGATTATGCGTCTATTTTAATCTTGCAATATTTGGATTTAATATCTATTTGATAATATCTCCTATAATTGCAGGTTTTGTAGAAACATATATATCAAAGAAACTGACTCATAAAACATCCGGAGCAATTAGTGCAATATTTCTGTTTGTCATTACCAATGCATTTGGATGGTTTTTCACACCCAATCCTATTAAATGGAACATATTTACATTCGGAGGATTGGCATTAATGTTTCAAGCAGCTTTTCCACTAACAATTAACTATATTATACTTGCTATTGGATTTTCCTTTGTATATATTTTTGGAAGAATAGGTGCAATCTTTGAAACAATCCTGGTCAAACATGAAAAAACAGTTCCTGTTTCAGAACTTCCCGAAGAAAGACTGGATAATTTATTAATATTAACAAATGCACCAGACATTCCTATTCTTGAATATCATGGATTAGTATTTGCAGAGAATGTAATAGAATTTGAACAAAAAAATGCTTCTGAAAAAGTAGAATATCTTGGATCTCATCAGGATAAAAAAAGTGTCCTTAAACATCAGGATTATGTTCTGGCTAAAAAATATATATTAAATCAACTGGAATTAAATGCTAAAAAGTTAGGGGCTAATGCTATAATTGATATTGAAATAGAATATACCAATTATAATCAACAAATTCCTCCAGATATGTTAATAGCAGCATATGGTACTGCTGTAACAATAGAAAATAAGTACGTATCTTGTAAAGAATAAGTTTTTTGATTCATGACATCATTTTTTCTTTTTTTCTTCATTTAAATTATTTTTATATATTTTGATTATTGTCCTGTATTGTTCTATTTCTAATTTAACCAATTATTGTATATTTAAAAGATTATCTATTAATTGGTTGTTGAATTATCTTATTTATATTTAATTTAATTTTAAATCTAAAAAAAAGAGTATGATGTGGGGGTGAAGTGTTTATATTGATTATTTTTGCCATCTGTTTCTGTCTACAAGTTCTTGTTTTTTACCAGCATTCCATCCACCGGATGCACTTTTTGCATGTCCTACTTGTTGTACATATCCTGTTATACGGTCATACCATTCTACTTCTTGTGTTTCTCCACAATGTGTACATTTACTCTGTAATCCTTTCATTAATGTTTTACAGTTTACACAGAAACTTAATGCACTACTGTATGCCCAGAATCCAATATCTGTCTTGTGGGTTATTTTGTCGGTTAGACTCATTAGGCTGTCAGGGTCACTGTATGATTCTCCCATGAATGCATGGAATATATGTCCACCTTGTGTTAATGGATGGTATGCAGATTCTATTTTGATTTTTTCTGGTAGGCTCATTGCAGTATCTACTGGTACGTGGTTACTGTTGGTATAGTATGATGCGGTTGAATCACCGTTACATATTATTTGGTCAGGATATTTTTCTCGGTCCATTGTTGCAAATCTGTATGCTGTACTTTCTGCAGGGGTCTGTATTACTCCCCATCTTAGTCCGGTTTCACTTTTAAGTTTTGCAGCTCTGTCGTTGATGTATTGGATTACATCCATACCTAATTTGTTTGAATCTGGATCTTCTAGTCCTGCACCTGTTTGTGCAAGTAACATTTCATTTAATCCTACAAATCCGAATGATAATGTACTGTTATCTACTTGGTAATATGGGTCTTCTCCCATTTTTTGTGTTAGGAATGGTAATATTTTGTAATCATTTAGACATTTCAATGCTCTTTCTCTTCTTAATAATAGAATTTCTTCTACTATGTTCATGTAGTCATCGAGGTAGTCGTATATTTCTGTTTCGTCTCTTGCATCATATCCTATTCTTGGAAGGTTCATTGTTACATATGCAAGGTTTCCTGTTCTTAAACAGTCTGTTTCCCAGTCACCTGTCCAATTGTCGGATAATCTTGTACGACAACCCATATAGTTTGCCATGTTTCCCATGTATTTTGGAAGCATGTTGATGAAGTATGCGGTTCCAAATTTAGCAGATAAGAAATGTACTCTTTCTATGTCTTCTGTAAATTCAGGTGTTAAACATTCTTTTCTTAGGTAGTATATGGTGTTTGGGAATAAATGTGGTTTTCCTTCAGAGTCTCCCTTAATTAGTGCTTCTGTAAATGCTCTTTGTAATAATCTGACTTCTTTTTCATAGTCTCCATATACTCCGACTACTTTTCCTCCTGGTCCGTATGCAGGTTCATTTTTTAGGAAGTCCGGTACGGTAAATTCTAGTCCTACGCTTGTGAATGGTACTTGTCCTCCACGTGCTGCATATGCCATGTTAAGGTTGAATATGAACATTTCTACTGACTGTTGGATTTTTTCATAAGGTAATCCTGCTGCAAATGGTGCTACAAAGACGTTCCATAGACTCATTGCTTGTCCACCACTCATGTTTTGTTGTGCTGCAAGCATTATTTCTCCAGAGTGGTTCATGAGTGTTTCAATGTGGTTTGGTGATTTTGCTACACTGGTATGGTCTCCGGTTCCATCTACTTTTAATCCATATCTTATAAATTGTCTAAGATCATGTTGGAGACAGTTTATTGGTCTTCCTGCAAAGAATTCAAGGTCGTGTATGTGTATGCTTCCACTCATATGTGCATCTGCTAGGTTGTGTGGTAGAATATTTAGTAATGCGTATTGCTTTAATGATTCATCTGCAACGTATTTATGTATTGTTTCAGGATTATGCATCATGTTTGCATTATCTTTATTTCCAGATTCAATGAGGTTTGTAATGTTGTATACTGGCATTCCTAAACGTGTGTATTTTCTTCTTAAAGATTCTAGTCCATTTTCTGTTAATTTTGTGTTAACCATTTCTCTTATTATTGGTGCAGTTAAATAGTCTAGTTCTAGCTTTTTAAGTTCTTTGTACACATCATTTGCTATTTTTTCTGCAAGTTTGGGGGTGGTTTGTGTTTCTTGTATTAATGTATCGGATATTTTTGTTTTGTCGAATGGTTCTATTGTGTCTCTACCTGTTCTTACACGTAATGTGTTTGTATTATAATATTTGTCTGCTAATTTGCTATTTTCTTTTTGTAATATTTCATAGATTATGTTTTTGATTTCTTTGGTTGTTATGTTGTCATGTGCTTCTTTGGATACTTTGTATGCTATTTTTTCTGATAATCCTAGGGGTATGTTTATCATTATACATGATCTTATGACTTTTTCATAACTGAATTTTTCTTTTATTCCGTTGTTTTTTATTACATATATATCGTTTAGATTGTATGCTTCTTGTATTGTTTCTGGATCTTTCATCATTCTATCACACTCTCTTTGTGGATGTAAATTATTGTCAAAAATCTTTTTTTATAAAATTTATTTTTGTATAAACTTAAAAATGGTCATTATTTCTATACTTATTTTTGGGTTACTTAGTATATAATAATTGGGTTTTTTGATAAAAAAAGGTTCGTTTAATAATAAACAATTCGTATATAACAAAACTATTGTTTCATAGAAAAAAAAGGAGGTTAATTTAGAAGAATACATCCAAAGAACTCTGTTTAGATTTATCACTTTCAAATAAAGAGTTTATGGATGTTTCTATTATTTCAATACGTTCAACTACATATGGATTTATAGGATAACGATGGGATAAATCCTTTGAAATCTCTAAATACTTAAGAACTGAACCTTTTGATATACTTAAGATTAAACTATTTCCACAAGTACACTCTCCAGACAGTGGAATTCGCCTATATTTCGCTCCACATTTAGTACATCTAACTTTCTGCCTGGAAAATGCTCTAATATTACCTGCCATGTCGGGTAAGAAGTGTGAATTTAAAACACCTTCAACTACGCCTTTTTGATCTACACATCTTAGTAATTCTGCAAGCCCAATTTGATGTTCAACTTTTTCAGGCATTGACTGTAATGTCTTATATAAACAAATTTTTGGTCCGGCATGTATCGAACTAGTTGGGTGGGAATATATCAAACCTTTGTATTGTGCATCAGTACCCAGACGGCTTTCCACATTGTCCATTAAATCATTAACGTCTGATGGTTTTACACCACCTTCCTCTGTCTTATGATAAATTTCTAATGGGATTCTTTTTACACAATCAATATTATGGGATTCATCATCTATCTCTTCAGGGTCAATACGAATACTTAAAACTAAAGGAGCATCCATACTACCTCCTCTAGTGCTAGGAAGATAAGTTTTACCAAAATTCAACAATGCATCTAACAATAACATAACAGCATCTTCATCACTATCACAATTTCTTCTCTTAGCAGAATGGAAATATGGATGAGCATAACAACCAGATGCCTTGGTATAACCTACAATACGCGCAAGAACTCCTGCAGATGTATGTGGTGCAAGTCCAGCAACTAAATGACCTACTAAATCATTACGAGTTTCAGCATTGTAAAATGAATCCATATTATAATATTTAACAAGTAAATCATCAATAAACTTGGACACCTTAAGAAGATAATCTCCACAACTTTCTGATACTACAATATCCTGTATTTTCAATTCAATTATCTGATTATCATCAGTAATAGGTTTACCATAAATATCTTCGGTATATCCCATTTCAAGTATCTTTTCATGAGGAACACCTATTTCTCGAGGAATGAAATGGGTCAATGGCAAATCAGTAGAATCATGTCTTATAGTACCATCACGGTAGGTAAAAACATCATTTTTAGCTCTTAGAATACCCTTTTCAAGAGGTTCTGGGAATTTATCCTCTGAAATTAATCCTTTTACACCTTTTACTTCATCTAAACGTCTTACTTTTACACTATCAAATGCATCTGATAACAATTTTCCTAGTTTGATATTTTTAGCAGCTGAACTTTCAAGTTCTGTACGTGAACCACAAACAGGACAAATTGCCTTAAATGATGTTACTCTACAATCGGGATTTGTACATTTACACTTAGCAAGTGTAACTTTAATAGTACCCTTTTTTGCAGCCTCTACAATATTACGAATATTTCCTGCATAGTTACCAATAGGGAATAATGAATGAGGAGCTGGTCTCATAAGTCTTTCTTTGGTTTTTTCTGGACGACCTACACGACCACCAATATATGTAGGGGCTTTTGCTTTTATTTCAAATGGACTATTCCTATTAATTGCTTCTAATGTTTCAACATCTTCATCATCAGTTAAATGTTTAGGGAGAGTAACCATTAATGCATATAAATCATTATTGGACATTATAAGAGAATTGTTGTTGACATGATGGCAAATACCAATAACTTCCAGTATTCTTTTATGATAATCAAGAGGAATCCTGTTCATATCTACATTAAACACTTTATCCGGACTTTCAATCAATTCATATAGGTAATCTCTAAGATCATTTAACTCTTCCTTTGTAACATCATGGTAATAATATGTATATTTTGGATGTAAAGGCGTGGATGTTTTTTCAGCTATTTCAATAGCTTTCTTAATGTCAATGTCTAACTTTAAAAGATCTGTCAATTCAAGTTCTTCTTTAAAGCCTATGTCAAAATCATCATGTGTCTGCTTATAGTAATCCGAAGCCTCTACTTCCTGTGCCCACCATTCTTCACACCAACAAGATGCATCAAGTGGGATGTTACCACGAAGATATTCACCAAATGCAACAAGCATATCACCTACAAAGAGTATTTCATTCACATCTCTACGTATTGCTATTGCCTGTGAAATATTATTTACTTGAACTACATCCCCATTTTTTAATTTCACTATTGGTCCTTCAATGGAATCACAGGGTACTACACAGTTACCTTTACCTGGTTTTTCAATTTTCATCTGTGTACCGACAGCAAGGAATTCTATAATCTCCATTGTGGCAGGATGAATAGCCATGGATGCAAGACCACTATCACGTGTTCGGCCATATCTTAATCTGAATCCACCTTTAGCACTAGGGTATGATATTACAGGTCTTCCTCCAATAATATCCTCCATATACTTTGCTTTTTTCTTAGGTTTTTCTGCTTTTTCTTCATCCTTTTGTTCTTCAGTTTTTTCTTCTTTTTTCTCTGCTTTTGGTGCTGTAAAGTATTCCAGCCATTTCCATCCATCAATTTTTAATGTATTTGCATATTTAACAATCTTACGAGATTTCTGAATTACACCTTCTGCTACCGCAAGTAATGCTCCGCCTCTCAAATTATTTGTTTCTACCCTTGGAAGATCTCTATGTTGAACTTCTACAGGGTCTGTCTGTTCTCCGGTAACTTCTACTGGTATTCCTCTTATAGCAAGTCTTACCTCATCGGGGGTTGGTGAATATTGGAGATTTGTAACTTCAGACTCATATAATTCTACTTCTTCCACATATCTTTCTACTTCATCATCGGTAGGTTTGTATCTGTCAAGTCCCTGTGCAATACGTATATAATCTCCAAGGAGTACTGCAAGTGCTGCTGCTGTACCTCCTGCACTACGTATAGGTCCTGCAAAGTATACTCCGAAACATTTAGTTCCATCAGAATTGTCCTTGATTTTTACCTTTGCTATTCCTTCCAGTGGTGCTGCTACTACTCCTTCAGTGAGGATTGCAAGTGCAGTTCTTATTGCACTGTCAGCATTGGCTTCCTGTACTTCATAATCATTTTCTTCTCCTGGATTATCATCTCTTGTTGCAATTTCCTTTGCTATCTGAAAAGCAACTTCTTCACGTGACATTGTCTGTTCTAGTTCTTTAATTCTTTTTGCCACACCTTCAGGACCAACAAGCCCTTCTACACGTTCAGCAAGGTCCTTTGCCAGTGGAATTTCTGGTTCAAGTTCTAGGTCTTTTCCCTGTTTTCTTGCTTGTCTTGCTATTTCATATAACTCCTGAGTTTTTTCTTCAAGCATTTCAAAGTAATCCATAGTACTATTTCCCTCCCTTATATTTTAATAATATTTTTAACATGGTTTAGATGAGTATAAATTTTAAGTGTATTAGTTTATGTTTTATCTAATATACAAATTTTTTTAATGATGAAATTTTGCATATTTTTATCTTCTATTTGACTACAATATCTTCCTATAATGGATTAAAAAAAACGATAATTCCTAGTTTAACATGTTAATTGTGAAGAAACATAATTTTTCATATTTTTTTCTAATTTTTAATTATATAAACACTTAATAGATTATTCTATTGAGATTTTTTTGATTAAGAAATTTAGTCATATCAAAAGAATAACCATACCTTATTTTAGATAAAATTTTTAGTATAAAATTATATATTAATTATTAATAGAGAAAAGATTTTTTTATATAATTAATGTAATTTATCATAATATTTAGGAAGGAGAAATAATCCAATGATTGATACAAATCTAAATACACAATGGAGAATTGATTTTTTTAACATATTCTCAAAAGATCATAATAACAAAGAAGAATTAGAAAATGCTGACAAGATAAAATTCAGTCATTTTCCACCAGTTATAGCAAAATTTTATACTAACTTGGATGATGTGGATTTGCAGAAAATCTGTGACGGTAAAATACAATTAAAAAAGGCTAAACTATCCCGTTCATATCATGGTGAATTAATTGATATCAACTATGAAGAAACTATTAAAACACAATTAAATAATGTGATGCAACAACAAATTGACCGGTTAATGCAAGAAGATCCATACTTCTTAAAAGATGATGAAAAAGAAGAGATTGAAAAGGCAGATTTTCCATTTATAAAATTAATGACATTAGTATATTCAAAAGATACTGATGATATGACTAAAGAAGATCAGGAACAATGGAAAACATCCATGAATCAATTCATAAATGATCAAATATTATTTGCAGTAGTAAACACCTACTTTACAATGAAATTATATCATGATAATATATACACAACTACATTTCAAACACCCTATAACAAAATACACACATGGGATAAGTATGCAGACAACAATAGGGGAATATGCATAACATATGATTTTAAGGAAATAAACAATCAGACAGCATTGCTTTTATCAAAGTTATATCCTGTAATATATACAGATAAAAAAATGACCATTGATGATTTTGACCATAAAATATATAATTCTCATTGTGCTAATCTTATAAAGATAGATGATAATGTAAATGAAGAAGACAATTCATGGGAATATCTGGAATCACATAAATATACTGAAAAGGAATATAACATTTTAAACAGAGTATTAGAACCAATATATGAAAAAGCAATGAATTATCCAAAATTAAAAGAAATCTCACAGGAAAACAATTTGATGGTAAAAGATTCCAACTTGGAATATGATTATAAGAAATTCATAGCAGATATTGATGAAGTATTAACATCTGATGAATTCAATAATCAAATAAAAGATTCATTGGGAGATGTATATGGTATAACTCCGGATACAATGGAAATAGAATTTAGAAAACCAGAAGCAATATATTTAGGTGTAAACTTCCCTGAAGAAAAAGTAGAACAATACAATAAAGTTGCACAGGATAATGATATTAAAATATTCCAAATCAAAGAAGGAAACGACATGTTATATAAATCATTAATATGAAGTGGGTAACTATGACAAAAACACCATATATAAAACTTGTTGAATGCTATGAAAAGATAGCCTCAACAAGTGCTCGTTTAGAAAAAAGGGATATTATTGCAGATTTCTTAAAAGAAATCAAAGAGAATGATCCTGAAATAACCTATGACATTGCACTTTTATTACAGGGTAAAATATTCCCACCATGGAGTGAGAAGGAAATGGGCATATCTACCCAACTGATAATAAAGGCATTATCTAAATTGCTTGGTGAAAATACTAAAGACATTGAAAATAAATTAGCTTCTGTTGGGGATATGGGTGAAATCACTGAGGAATTGGTTGCAAATAATAAACAGGTAACATTTTTCAAAGTACCATTAACGGTTTCTAAAGTTATCTCTAACCTTAGAAAAACTGAAGAAATTACTGGAAGCAAATCTCAAAATAAAAAATTAAATTATATTCTGGAGTTATATACTTCTGCTGAGCCTATAGAAGCAAAGTACATCACCCGAACAATCACAGAAAAACTACGTATAGGTGTAGGTGAAGGAACTCTGGTTGAAGCAATTGCCAAAGCATATGATATGGATAAGGAAGTAATTGACCGTGCTTACATGTTATCTAATGATTTGGGTGAAGTGGCTTTACGTGCACAGGAATCTATTGAATCTGTCAAAAGCTTAACAATCAATCCGGGCAAACCAATCAAGCCAATGCTTGCACAATTAAGTCCTGGTATAAAAGAGAGTATTGAAGAGATGGGTGAAGTAATATGTGAAACCAAATATGATGGTATAAGAGTGCAAATTCACCATTTTGATGGACAAACCAAAATTTTCACAAGACGATTGGAAAATGTTACAAAGGCTCTGCCAGAAATTGTGGAATATATTGAGAATGCTATAAATAATGTTGATTTTATTGTTGAAGGAGAGGTAATAGCAATAAAGGATAATAAACCAGTTTCATTCCAATACATATTACAAAGAGTTAAAAGAAAATATGACATTGAAAAAATGATGGATGAAGTACCATTAAAGGTATTCCTCTTTGATGTATTGTATTATGAAAATCCTGTAGCAGAAGATTCACTGATAAATAGACGTAAATTGCTGGAAGACATTGTCACAGTCTCTGATGATGTGGAATTAAGTACCATGAAGGTAATCACACCTGATAATTATGAAGAAGCTGAAGAATTATTCAACTGGTCTATAGAAACAGGTCATGAAGGAATAATGTTTAAGGATGTAAACAGTCCCTATTCTCCTGGTAAAAGGGGTAAAAACATGCTAAAATATAAGCCTATACGTGAAACATTGGATTGTGTCATCACTGGGGGAATATATGGAAAAGGAAAAAGGGCAAAATTCTTTGGTTCTTACTTGCTTTCCCTACTTGATGAAAAAACAGGAGAATACAAAACACTTGTGCATGCAGCTACAGGAATGGATGATGAAATGCTTGCAACCATGACCGAACGTATGCAGGAGCATATTATCTCTACTTCTGAACAAACTGTTGTATTTAAACCAGCTGTAATACTTGAGGTAGCATTCAGTGAAATAGTTGAAAGTAATGAATATGAATCCGGATACTCATTAAGATTTCCTGCAATAAAGAGGGTACGGGATGACATAGGATTGGATCAAGTTGACACGTTGGAGAAGTTAAATCAATTATTGGAATTACAAAATAATTAATTCTTTTTCCATTACTTTTTTTATAAAAATTTTATTTTTTTAATTAAATTTTAAATATTATTCATATTATAATCATAATTATTAAATATTTTTTAATACATATCTTATATAGTAATACATTATGCATGATAAAACAATTTTCAAGATATGTTCAGTAACTACTATAATAGGATTGGTTGGAATTATATTCCTTACAGGATATGTAAATCCCGAACAACTAAAAATAGAAGATATTGACAAATCAAAGATAGACAATCAAGTTGAAGTACATGCAACAATACAATCAATACATAATACTAAATCACAAACAAGGATAATTACAATTGCAGATGATACAACAAGTATCAATCTTGTAATATTTCCAACAACAATAAATGTGATAGAATTAAATAAAGGAGATAGAATAATTGTTGTTGCAAAGGTAACTGAATATAATGGTCAGCTTGAATTAATACTGGAGGATTCATCAAAAATTCAGCATATCTAACTTCAACTTCTTTTTTATTTTTTAAATAATTTCAAATAAAACATTCTAATAAAATCTGATTTTAAAGTATTTCAATTTCATAAGACATACTTATAAACATAAAACATTATCTGTGTAAATCATGTATGACAATTTATTAGAAAATAAGAAAATATTATTATTGCCTGCTGTAATGTCATTTATCATTGCATTATTGTTGTTATATAAATATTCCTATCCAATATCCTGGGATGTATATTACCATATGCATATGATTGACTTATATATGAAAAATGGGCTGGTTTTCTGGGACTACTCAACAGTAGCACCGAAGGGTAGATTGATAATGTATCCTCCATTGTTTCATATGATATTTGCAGCGATTTCATCATTTACAAAAATAAATTATATAGCACTATGCTTATATGCACAACCCATATTTTCATTCATATTAATATATCTCATAACATTCACGGCATATAAACTATTTGATAATACATTTACTGGATTGATGGCAGGATTTTTATCAATGCTGTCCTTTGTCACATTTAATCGTAGTGTCATATGTACGCCAGCTACAATAGCAATTGCATTGTCTCTGATTGTATGTCTATATTATTATGAGGGCTTAAATGAAAATAATCTTAGAAAAATATTATATTCAAGCATAGCTCTTGCAATAATAGTAAATCTTCACATGGCAACTAGCATTATAACAATAGGAGTATTGGGATTATATACTTTCATACAGTTAATCAGGCGAAAACAAATCAATATAAAACACATATTGGTATTCCTTGCATTATTTATAATAATTGCAATGCCCTGGTGGATTTACATAGTCTGCAATTATACATTGGTATTTAATTCCATTGCTGGAAGCAACATGAGGATAACTGAATTCTTAGCAAAATACTATGGAATCCTACCAACATTATTTACAATAATAGGATATTATGCATTATATAAGAAAAGGGATGAAAAGTCAATATTCCTATGCATATGGACATTGTCAATATTAATCCTAAGTCAAGTATATTTAATAGGCATACAAACTGTATCAATAAGAATACTGGAAGTTGCAGCATATCCATTAATACTTGTTGCAGCAATAGGATTTACTTATCTGTATGAAAAAATAAACAAGAATAATTTAAAAAGGATATTTGTGGTAGTCATAATATTACTGTCAGTATTCTCCTCAATTGCATATGTTGATTCATACACGCCTGATTTAATGGTTGAATCAGATATTAATACAACAGTGCTTCCTGATGAATATCATTTATTATTTGATCCTGTAGGAAGTACATTGAAAGTATCAATTATTTCAGATAGATATGGAAGTGCTCCGCTGGCCTATGATAGATATGATATGGCCGAATACATTAAAAAATTAAATGATACGGGTATCATAGTATCAGAGGATGCTATTATGGATACAATAATAGTATCAAATAGTAATAGTAGTGTTGTTTATGGAGGATTTACCGAGTCAATTCCAGAATATGTAGTTGATCCGGTTCATATAGTAGAAAATCATTCCACCACCAATGAATTGAAAAGCTTAAACATCCATTATCTATTATTAAAAAAGAATACACCTATACCAATATATGCAAAATTGGAATATGAAAATAGTAACTATAAAATATGTAAAATAACTGATGAATATAGGTAGTCAAGATGAATAAATACATTAAATTAATGCTCATATTTTTAATTATATTGGCAGTATCTTCATACCTGTTAAGTAATTTCTATACTGATAGCATAGACTCCGATGAAAATACAATGATAATATCAGTATGTACTGGAGATATGAGAGCATTAGAAACTGGAATATCAGTATATGCAGGATATAAACAAACACCGCTAATATTATCTGATAAAAAGTTACCAGAACAACTAAAGGAATATCTGCCAGAATTTATTCAACAAAACAACATAACAAAGATAATCATAATAGGACCCATGAACGTGGATGAAATAATAAACCTACAAAGAATGGTTCCAGAAGTAAAACAGGTAAATGGAAATTCAATAGCCGATATACTTACAAAAATAGCAGATAATACACATGATATAAACAATGAAACAATAATATTCACATCCTCAGATCCAATGGCCGGATTACTGGGAGCATATACAAAAACACCTGTATTCATAACAGCAACAAACAGCACATACAATTCTGCCCAAAATCTACAAGATGAATACATCAACTACCTAGAAACGCATCAAATAAAACACATAATAATCATTGGAACATTACCTGAATCTCTAACCAAACAGCTAAGAGAATATGATGAAAATCTTGAGATTATAACCGGAGCAGATTCATCACAGGTAAGTATAAACGTAATAGACAAACTCAAAAAAGACGGATATCTTAATAATACAACAACAGCATATTATGGATTTTATGGGGAGCTTCCTACAATAATACCAACAGTAATAAAGGATAATGCAATATTAATAGAGGATTCAACAAGTCATGCAGACATCATAAACTATCTAAAAGAAAACTTAATCGATACAATAATAATAACCAGAAACCAACAAACAGATTATATTCAAATGGAAGAAACAGATTACATATCCCCTGAAGTAATAGAAAAGCTTGAAGAGAATAATTTCAATATTGAATACTTAACACGACAAAGAACATTAAATGAAGCAACAGGATTATATGACATGAAAATAGTAACACTAGAACAAATAACACATAACAAAAAGCAACTGGGGGAATTAAACTCAAACAATACATTAAAATCTCATAACAGCATAAAGTCAAATCCGCCCTTAATATCATTATTGGATAAGGATGCATGGAAAGACTCAAATAATATAACTGCAACAGTAACACATAAATCAAATGATACGATTATCCTAAAATGGAATACAATACATCCATATACGTGGACTATAAACAATCAAAACAATTACACACAAAAATCAGACAATGGATATGAATATCATTGGATAAAAGAAAGCAATGTCTGGACAGAAGAATACCTATATCAAAACAACACATATTATACAGTTAAATGGATAGAAAATGATGATAATACATGGACAGAAATGCAACCTGTAAAAAACTACACTTGGAGTTATGATGGAACAACATGGTACTGTTATGACGATGATAAATTATGCTACTACATACAATCATCAACAGCACATCAAAACTAAGATTCAAAATAGTTATTATCAATAAAAATAAGAAATAATAATATAAAATATAACATATATTTTTCATTTCAATAGAATGATATTTTTTCTTAAAAAAAACTAAATCAAGTATAAAGGAGATTAATGGGTATATGAAACAATTATTTGGAACATTTGGGGTAAGAAGAGTAGCAAATACAGTGTTAACACCAGAATTTGCATCCAAAATAGCAGCAGCATATGGTACAAAAGTACAAGGAACCATAGCAATAGGTTCTGATCCAAGAACCTCATCTGAAATGATAAAACATGCAGTAACTGCTGGACTTTTATCAGTAGGATGTGATGTGGTAGATTTAGGAATGCTGCCAACACCAGCAGTACAATATGCAGTACGTAAATATTATGATGGTGGAATAATGGTAACAGCATCCCATAATCCGCCAAAATATAATGGATTAAAACTTTTAGATTCTGATGGAATAGGAACACCTGATGACTTAGAAGAAGAAATAGAAGACATATACTTCAATGACAAACAAGAAAGAGTTTCATGGGATAAAATAGGAACTGCATATAAAAGAGATATCATCGATGAATATATTGAAGAAGTAATTAAAAGAGTAGATGCAGACAAAATCAGACAAGCAAATATCAAAGTAGTACTTGACTGTGGATCAGGAGCAGCATGTGATACAACACCATACATAGTAAGAAAGTTAGGCTGTGAAATAACCACAATAAACTGTCAAGCAGACGGAGCATTTCCTGGAAGAAACCCAGAACCAACAGAAGACAATCTACAAGACCTTATATCAGTAGTAAAAGCAACGGGTGCAGATATAGGTATAGCTCATGATGGGGATGCAGATAGAACAATATGTATTGATGAAAAAGGACAATTTGTCTATGGTGATAAATCCTTTGCACTAGTTGAAAAGTCAATGCTAGAAAAAAACAATGGTGGAACAATAGTCACAACAGTTGCAACCAGTAATGCAATTGCAGACATAGCACTAGAAAACAATGGAGAAATAATCCTAACAAAAGTAGGAGATTTAGTTGTTGCACGTAAACTACAAGAAGTTGATGGGCTGTTTGGTGGAGAAGAAAATGGTGGATTAATCTTCCCCGACTTTGTATATGGAAGAGACTCCGGACTTGCAACAGCAATGCTACTTGAAATACTCGCCACAACCAAAAAACCATTATCTACATTAATTGAAGAATTGCCTACATACTATTCACAGAAAAGGAAAATTGAATGTCCTGATGACAAAAAATCAGAAGTTGCTCAAGGAATATTAGATGAAACCACTGAATATGAAGTTGATACAACTGATGGGGTAAAAATCATTACTGATGATGGATGGGTAATTATCAGACCATCAGGAACAGAACCTATATACAGATGTTTCTCAGAAGCTAAAACTGAAGAAAAAGCAACAGAATTAGCTGATTGGGGTATGAATTTAATAAATAAATTCATATAAATCAGTTAATACCTTTTCCTACTATTTTTTTTTATTTTTTTGAAGTATATGTTATTTATCATGAATGGTTAATTAAATATTATTTTTGTATATTATGTATAGCATGAACTAGTTATGGTTATTCAGAGACTAGTTTGTGAATAAGGGATGTGTTTTTAGATTTACGTGTTTCTTCATATCTTTAATAAAACACATTTTTTAAATAATTTTAATGAGATTACTCTTTTTTTATAAATTATTTCAAAACTTATAACTATTCATAAACTCCTTTAACTATGATGTAATCTGTTAATAAAAATGATTAAAAAAATATATTGTTGTCTATTTTTTCTTCTTTTAATAAACTATAAATATAATTGTGTTCTAAGGTAATAACAGGTAATGATTGATAATAATCATAATTTTAGAAATATTGTTATGAGTAAATTAATTTATTATCTGCTATAAATTGTGTATAAATAAAAATATCAATAATGAAAATATTTTAAGTATCATTAATAAATGTTGTACATAAAATGAAAAAATTCAATTAATAATAAAAATGTTTTTTTATTATTTCATTGATTCTTCACTTCAATCCTGAATTGAAATAATTTATATAATTATAATAATTATAGTGTATTGGAAACTTATGTACAACGGAATATATTTAAAATTTTTTTTCAATTGATTAAAAATAAATACATTATTTCATTCACAAGTTATAAGTTGATAACATGGTAAGTAAAAAATATAAAGTTATATTTTTTATTTTAACATTCGTGTGTTTATTTATTAGTATGGGAGTGATATCTGCAACAGATAGTTTATCAGATAATGATAATTCTATGCAGATGACTACAAGTCAGCAAAATGACTTAAGTACTGATAATGCATACAATGTTGAAACAAATACCAAAAGTGATGTAAAAACTAAAAATATCTCAAATGATTCGACAAATAACTTAACCAGTAATCTTAAGACTTTGAAAACAGCAAATTATGAGAAGACTGTTAACAATTATGATGAACTAAAAAGTGTACTCGAATCAAAATCTAATATTGCAGGAGATACTATAAAAATAACACTGAATGTTGGAACGTACACAGTTACAACTCCAATAACAATTAGTAAACGATTAATTATAACAATAGATGGTAATGGTCAGACAATTGACGGTAATAATAACCAATTTATTAAATTAGAAAAGAGTAAATCTGGATTAAATATTACTAATATTACAATATCTAATTGTAAAAGTACTTCGGATGGTTCTGTTATTTACAGTAATACTAATTCGAATATAACCTTGTCTGATTCTAAGTTTACTAACAACGGTGGTAGTAATGGTGGAGTAATTTACAGTAAGGGTAATGTTACTGTTATCAATAGCTTATTTGAAAATAACACTGCTGTATGGTCTGGTGCTGCAATATGGCATGCATCTGAGAATAGTCGTAATATAGTAAAAGTTATTAATTCCACATTTTCTGGTAACAATGCATCAGATAATGGTGGTGCAATATATACACAGAATGGTATATTCATAAACGAATCAAAATTTATTAATAACTATGCTAAGGCCAATGGTGGGGCTGTAATAACATTGAATAAGACTAGTACAGTAGCTGATTCTTTATTTGTAAATAATACTGCAGGAGTATATGGTGGAGCTATATACTCTAAGTCAAATATCACTATTAAAAATAGTAACTTCACAAATAATAAAGTACATGGATATGGTATTGATTATTTACTTGATGACTATGGAAAGTTTGCATATGATGAAAACTATGAAAGAATAGTTTATGATCCGACAAATCCTGAACATGCAGATGTAAAAACTGAAGCAGAATATTATGGTGATGGTGGAGCAATCTTTACAGATGCTAATTTAATATCAGATAATAACCTATACAAAAATAACTCTGCTATATCAAATGGTGGAGCTATTTATAGTAAAGGTGGAAATAAAATTGTTTTAGCCATAAACAATAACACTTTCGTCAACAATAATGTTACTAAAGAAGGTGGAGCTATATATACAAGTACTGATTTATCAGTTAATAATTCAATATTCATTAACAATAGTGCAAAAAGTAATGCTTCTGATATTGATAAATCTAGTCATTGGACACGTGGTGGATCTATCAGTAGTCATGGGAATGGCATAATTAGCAATTCATATTTCACTAATTCCTCTGCATATTATGGTGGAGCTATTAATTCATGGAATTATCATGTGACCTCTTTGAATAATACATTCATTAATAATTCAGCTAGTAATTTGGGAGGGGCAATTTATTCAATTCTTTTAATAGCAAATGATACTTTATTTGAAAACAATACTGCACGTGTTTCTGGTGGAGCAGTTGCTTCTGTCTCAGAACTGGTTGGAAATAATGTTTCATTCATAAATAATCATGCTATAGGGGATGGTGGGGCATTAATCCTCACGTTTGATAAATCAAATTTAACCTTAAGTGATTCTTCATTTATCAATAACACAGGTTATAATGGTGGAGCAATCAGAGCAGGTCGTTCTCAAAATTTAACTGAATATGATGTTAATTTAAAATTCTCTAATGTTACATTTGATAAAAACAATGGTTATAGAGGATCTGCAATCTACTTGATTAATACAAATGCAAGTATGGATTCATTAAACATTACCAATAATGTAGCTAATTTAAGTTCTACAGTAGCAGTATATTATACAAATCTTGATATAAATGATACAACATTTGTTAACAATACTGCAACGAGTATAGGTCTAACAATGGCTGAATATTC
Organism: Methanosphaera stadtmanae; assembly: GCA_015062825.1. Classification (GTDB taxonomy): domain Archaea; phylum Methanobacteriota; class Methanobacteria; order Methanobacteriales; family Methanobacteriaceae; genus Methanosphaera; species Methanosphaera stadtmanae_A. The sequence goes on along the minus strand of SUTR01000005.1, from coordinate 59,207 downwards.
AAATATAACAATTAACAATTCAAAAATAATCAACAACATTGGTAATGAATCCAGTGTATTAAATTCAATGAATACACGCATTGAAATAGATAATTCAGAATTAATTAATAATAGTGGACTATATGGAGTTATTGTAAGTCACGTGACTGAACATTATTATTATGGTTACACGCGTATTAATGGTTCTAATTTAACTGGAAATGTTATAACTATTGAATTGGATGAAGAATCATTAAATTGGCATTATGATGTGGTTCGTTCAGATAAAAGTTCATATTCAGAAAACTATATTGAAATAACAAACAATGTCTTCAGAAACAACACCAACTTCAAACATGGGATGTTGTTTGGTGATTTTGCAGATTACTATGTAACAAACAATACTTACATTAGTAATTATTTAGAAGTCTTCTATAGAGATCTTCGTCAATCATTTGATAAAAATGGAAATTATGTTGCAAATGCAACACTTCAAATACGTGAAGTATGTAATTCATCAGTTGATAACAGTAAACTTAACGTTTATGTTGATGGTGTTTTATATAAACAATTTGATGTAAATAACAATCAATCAACAATTGTCATTGATAAGAATACAATGAATAATATGAAATCTAATTCAATAAGGTTAGAGTTTGTCTCACCAAGATTAGATTATCATGGATTCAATTGGACAGTGGAATTACCTCAAAGAACCCATATTAGTATCACAGCAAATGATACTGTAGTAGGTCAACATTTACCTATAACAGGTAAGTTACAATCCGATGATGGACGTGCAATTTCTTCTGTCAATGCAACATTAATAATTAATTCAACAGAAATTCCTATTCAGTTGGATAAATATGGTTCATTTGAATATACTGATTATATTCCTCATGTGGCTGGACCTTTAAACATATCTGTAAGATATGATGGAGATGATAAATATTATCCTTCAGAAAACAGCACATCAGTCACAATTACAAGTAGTAATACAGTTTTAAATGCAAAAACCATAAATGATGTTGTTTATAATGACACAGTAACAGTATCCGGTACATTATCTAGTGTTGATGGACCAATTGGAAACACTAAGATAAACATCACAATCAATGGTGATGTTAAAGAAGTAAATGTTGATAAGAATGGTAACTTCAAATATGAATTCAATTCAACTAAACTAGGAAACAACAGAGTATTAATATTTTATCCTGGTAATGATAAGTATGATGAAGCTAGAAAGTTATTAACATTTAATACAACTCCATTAGATACCATTTTAACATTTGAGGTAACTAATTATACCTCTAAAAATGATGATGAAGATGAATATACCTTCAAATATTCACAAATGTTAAAATTAAATGGAACATTAAAAGATAAGAATGGTAATCCTATACCTAATGTTCAACTTGATGTATATGTAAATGGATATGAACATAAAGATACATATTCTATTGAAACCAATCTTAAAGGTGAATTTAATTATACTCGTAGAATAAGATATATGGAAGATAAAAATCTTTCAGTATCATTCAAGGGTGATCAGCTTTATAAAGCATCAAGTGATTGGACTAACATAAAAGTTATTAAGATGGGTACAAAACTAAAATTATTACCAATTCCATACATCCAAGCAAATACTTCATGTTATGTTGTATTGACCTTGGATGATGAAGAAGGTAAACCAATTGAAAACCATGATACGTATCTACATCTCACACCATCATATATAGATGTAAGAATAAATGGAACTGATCCGGAATACGCTGAAGATAAGAACAGAACTGTATTTGCTGAAGAATTAACTAAATTCAGGTTTGCTGGAAGTACTGAAAACTTACCTGAAGGAAATTACACAATTCGTGCAGTTTTCGAAGAAGGTATAGCTCAAAAATATTATATAAGTAGTAATGATTCATTTACATTACAAGCAGTATATGGTTTATCAATCATTGAAATTGATGAAATACCTAAGAAAAATAGAACATTAGGTGATTCATTAACAGTAAGTGGTACATTACGTGATAGAAATGGTAATATAATTAAAAATACCAATGTATCAATATATTTCAATGGTCATAATAATGATAACATACCTGTAGATGAAAATGGAAGATTTTCATTTACAACTACTATCATTGAAGCAAATACCGAACATATTCGTGTATCATATGCTGGAAATGAAACCTATACTCCAGGTTCAAACACTACAACTGTTGAAATAGATAAAGCAAAAACTACTCTTGAATTATACACTGATCGTAAAGAAGAATTATATGGTGATAAGTTACTTATATATGGATGGTTAAAAGGTTGGGATGGTACTGGTAGAAAAGATATAGATATTGGTTTAAAAATAAACATATTTACTATTGGTTTAGAAACAGATGAAAACGGTTACTTTGAATATTGGACAACTACTAGATTTGTAGGAGTAAACAATGTAACTGTACATGTTAATGAATCAGAAGATTATCAATCTGCTAATAACAATACAACCTTCATAATGAAAAAACGTAATACTACTATTACATTAGATGTTCCCGAAGAGATGACTATTGGTGAAGAAACAATAATCAACGGAACATTAAGTGGTCTTTATGGTAGAATTAACTATAATCAAGTGACCGTTTATATAAACAATGGAAAATATTATCTATATACTGATGATGATGGAGAATTTTTCCTACCATACAAAGCAACAAGTATGGGTATAAAAAACGTTACAGCAATATATTATGGGGATGAACAACGTACAAATTCAACTAATTCCAAACAAATCAATGTTGTTAAGAAAAAGACAAATATTACATTATCCATTGATAAGAACAATCCTGAAGTAAATGATTTCATAGAAATAAGTGGTAAATTAACTGATGCTAATGGTCAAAAAGTTAAAAATGCATATGTTGACTTGATAATTAATGGTCAAAAACATACATTAAGAGTCGAATCAACAAATGAATTCCATTACACACATCATGCTACAATTCGAGGATTAAACAACGTAACTGTTAAATTCAATGGAAATAATGCATATGAACCATGCAGTAAAAATGTAAGATTTAGCTTTAACAAAAAAGATGCAGTAATCATCATGACTCAAAGTCAAAAAGATGTAGAACTCAATGATAAATTAACAATCACTGGAATACTCTTGGATAATGAAGGACATGCAATTGAAAATGCTAAATTATTGTTAACTATAAACAATAATAACGTGACAATTACTACTGTATCAGAAGGATACTTCAATTATAGTGCAGTACAGAAAAAATTAGGAAAATTCGCAGGCAAACTTTCATATGTTGAAGATGGTAATTATAACTCTGCAAGTGAAGAATTCACATATAATGTAGTGGAAAAATTACCTGATCAAAATATTGCAAAAACAAGCAATAATCAGAAGATTGCTAAAAATTCTGCATCTAAAAGTTATAAAATAGCAACAGAATATCATGAACATGATATTGAAGTTATTTTAGAAAATCATAATACTACAGGTTATAATCATACGGAAGAATTCCCACATAATACAACAGTAACAATACATGAAGTAGTTAAACATTTAATTAACACAAATGTATCTGTAATATCTAGTGGAATTCCTATTTACTATGAAGATGGATACATGGCATATTGTATTGATAAAAATAGGGCCGCACCTATTGATACTGTAATATATGATAGGGAAATGTACGGAGATACAACATCTAACCAGACAAGAGATAATGCATATACGTCAGAAGATGTTGTAAAATATCTTAAAACATTCATAATTACTCACTTGGGTGATACTCAGAATTTCACCGAAGATATTCAAAAACAAAATGTAATATATGGATTTACTGATTTTTCCTACAGGGATCAATCAGATTCATGGTATGATAAATCAATTATAGATGCGGATGGAAATAGTCATCCAATAAGTGAATTTGTAAATGAAACAATAGAATTAGTTGAAGCAGGACATGTACCAGCAAATAATGGAACTGTAGTAGTAGACAATACCCTATATAATTACTACTTTGCATACAGTCATCCTAACAAATATGTAGCTGATCAAGACTATCAGAGAACATTTGGTATATATTTATATCCTCTTCCATTTGAATTCGCATGGGGATTCGTACTTAAAAATGAAAGTACTGTAGAAAACATAACAGAAAGTTTTGTTGAAAACATTACTGAATTAGAAGAATATGATGAAACCGTTGAGTATAATGATACAGAAGAGATAATAGTTCCATACAATGAAACAGTTAATGTAACTGTTGAACATACTCGTGAAGTACCATATAATGAAACAGTTAATGTAACAAGAAATATTACAGTCACTGTTCCTTATATCGTTGAAGAAGAGTATGTTGTTAATGTGACTAAGACTGTTCCTTATACTGAAGTAGAAGAATATGTTGAGAATGTAACTAAAACAGTTCCTTATACTGATGTAGAGGAGTATACTGTTTATGTGAATAAGACTGTTCCTTATACTGATGTAGAGGAGTATACTGTTTATGTGAATAAGACTGTTCCTTATACTGATGTAGAGGAGTATACTGTTTATGTGAATAAGACTGTTCCTTATACTGATGTAGAGGAGTATATTGAAAATGTAACTAAAAAAGTTCCTTATACTGAAGTAGAAGAGTACACTGAAAATGTTACACGAGTAATCAATTATACAGTCGAAGAACCATATATAGTCAACAGAACAATTGTTGAACCATACAATGAAACAGAAAAAATTGTTAAAAATAGAACAATTAGCGTACCAGAGGTCAGATACAGAAATGTTACAAAATATATAGTTATTGGAGAACCAGTAATTAAATATCGTAATGTAACAAAGTATAAAACAGTAGTTGAACCAGTGGTAATGTATAGAAATGTTACAAAAAATAGAACTGTCATAGTTCCAGAAACTAGATTTAGAAATGTGACTAAGACTAGGACAGTTGTTGAACCTGTAACAAAATATCGAAATGTTACAAAATATAGAACAGTTGTTGAACCTGTAACAAAATATCGAAATGTAACAAAGACTAGAACAATTTCAGTTCCTGAGGTTAGATACAGAAATGTGACTAAGACTAGGACAGTTGTTGAACCTGAAATAGGATATCGTAATGTTACTAAGTATAGGTCAATTTCAGTTCCTGAGGTTAGATACAGAAATGTGACTAAGACTAGGACAGTTGTTGAACCTGTAACAAAATATCGAAATGTTACTAAGACTAGGACAGTTATTGAACCTGAAACCAGATACAGAAATGTAACTAAATACAGGAATGAAACAAGTACTATAACAGAACCTGTTACAATAACAAAGTATAAAAATGAAACTTATACTGAAATTGAACAGAAAACAGTAACAAAAAACAGGACACAAACAATCACTGTTCCAAAAACTAAAACATATCACTATTCAAGACCAGTTACGCATTCTGTAACAACGTATAAGACATATAGTTATGATAACTTCAAATATAAACTATACATATATATTCTATATTTGAATGGAAATATCACTTTTGAAGATTTAGTCGCCATTTTAGGTGAAGAAAATATACACTTTGATGAAAATGGTCAAATAGTATTAGAATATGACGATACAGATTATATTCCTAACTACATCCAAGTCAGAGCAGATGATGGTTATACAGGTGAAGAAAACATACCCGCAACTGGTGAAGATGTTCACACCGATAACCCCGTTGGATTTGATGAACCTGTCATGGATGCAGGAATAACTGATGTTGTAGACTAATATTTCAAACTACCCTTTTTTTCTTTTTTTTATTTTTTTCAAATTAATTAATTTAATCTTAATTCTTACTTAAACTACTTTTAAATAGATTATTTCATAATTAAATTTCAATTTGTTGAATTTATAATATTATAAAAACCTCCTAAATTCAAGTAATATAAATATGAAAGCATGTTCTAATTATTTATATTCTTATTATCTTGAAATGTCAACAATAATCCTCAAACAAAAAATCAAACAAAATATGATACTAAAAATAAGGAGTTAACAAGAAATTAAAACATTAATCAAAGACTTCTAACATTTTACACGGAATAAATATGAAGTTAAACGTTAAAAATAAACATTAAAACAATTTAATAAGAATATTTCTAATTTAAATTGAATTAATCCATAACTCTTTTAAACTGTAATTAAATATAAAATCCCATTAAATTATATATTTCTATTGACAAATCATAAATTAGTGGTGTTAGTTTATAATTCTATAATTTAACAATTGTTAAAAATAAATTTAAAGACATTAATATTTTATTTTTATATAACAATTTTTAATTATGGAAACAAATATTAAAAAATTTCTAGAAGAAATAAAATATTTGATAAATTATATCACACGGTAGAAAAAATTAAACAAATGGAAAGAATTTTATGATCAAGAAGAAATATGTATTCTTCTTTATTGTATTATTATTTACATTATTAACAAGTTCGATACTATATGCAACGGATAACACGACAGACACAACTACAACACAAGTTGTAAACAATGCAGACAATCCAATAACCGAACCAATACAAGTATCAAAGGAAACACAACAAACAATTGACAAAACAACAAATAATACAAATAAGGAAGTAAATTCAAAGCTGGATAAAACAGCTAAAAATATAAAAACAGAAGATGAAATAATAGTTAATGACTATGATTCATTAAAATCAGGAATAGATGCATTAGAATATGATGATGAAGCAACATTCAAGTTAAATCCTGAAAACACATATACCATAACCGATACTATATCCATAAATAAACCAGTAACAATAACAATCAATGGTAATGGTGCAACATTAAACGGTGATAGTAAACAATGGATGAACGGTGGAAATAATGGGTTAATATTAACCATAGCAAATATTACAGTACAAAATTGTAAAACTTCAGGTGATGGTGGAGTATTTTCAATAACTAGTGGAGAAATAATCCTTGAAAACTCAACATTTATTGAATGTCAGGCTGATTATCAAGGTGGAGTAATAAATGGAGGTAGTTCTGAGGTCACTTTCACCAATTGTACCTTTAAGGACAATAAGGCTAATGCTGGAAATGGTGGTGTAATATTTACCAATAATGATCTCACGGTAACTAATTCATATTTCACTGGAAGCTGGGTAGCATTTTCTGGTGGATCCATCAGAATAAATGATGGTTATTTGTATGTAGAAAACTCTACATTTGAAAATGGTTATATTAATAATGGGGAAAATGGTGGAGCTGCTATTTATGCAGAAAATGCAGAAGCAATGATAATTGACTCCACTTTCATAGGTAATGATGCATATTATTGGGGTGGAGCAATTTACTCCAAGTCTGATTTAACTATAAATAAATCTACCTTTAAAAATAATCTTGGATTTCTAGGTGGAGCAATTTATTCTAAGGGTGATTTAACTGTAGATTTATCCTCATTTGAAGATAATGGTAGATATGATAATGGAGCTGGTGCTGCAATTTATGTAGAATCCGATCAAGATAGTGATTATCTATTCATTTTAAACAATTCCAATTTCACTAATCATTATTCTCCTGATGATTCACAAGGTGGAGCATTGTATATAGCATACCATACAGCATTAATAGATAATTCAAATTTCAATAATACCACTGCATTAAGCGGAGGAGCAATATACTCTTATAACAATCAAATAACAATAAACAATACTAATTTCACCAATCAAAAAGGTATTGAAAATACTGCAGAAACTGAAGATGATCTTGGAAGAAATAGTGGTACTGGAATTTTCCTAACATATGCAACAGCAACTATAGATAACTCTAACTTTGAAAACATATCTGGTGATTGGGGTGGAGCTATATATGGAGACAATGATGCAGAAATTACAATAAACAATTCAAAATTCAAAAATATTTCATCAACAGTAATGGGTGGAGCAATATTATCCTATGGTCCGTTATCTGTTAACAACTCCAAATTTATGGATAACTATGCTCCTTCAGGAGCTGCAGTTTATGCTGAAAGTACAACAATAATTGATAGTTCAACATTCAATAACCAATCTGCAAAGAATGGCGGATCAATATATATTCAGGAAGGTCAGTTAACAGTCAATAATTCAAACTTCACCAATAATAATGAATGTGGTGCTGGTGGCGCAATTTATTCCCATGCAAATACAAAAATTGATAATTCAAAATTTATCAACAATTCTGTTCAATGGGAAGGTGGAGCAATTAATGCATTTGGTCCATTAACAGTAAATAATTCAAAATTTATCAACAATTATGCAAATAATGATGCAGGTGCAATCTTCGCAGTAGATGAAACATATATTGACAACTCTGAATTCACAAATAACTCTGCTAATAACACTGGTGGTGCAATTCATAGTGAGGATGTAACTTTAAATGTGAACAATTCAAAATTCACAAATAACTCTGCAAATAAAACTGGTGGTGCAATTTATACAAAAGTTGATGTTTCAATAAATAACAGTGAATTCACAAATAATTCTGCTAATAAGGGTGGAGCTGTATATGGTGATACTAGTGTAAAAGTTACAGTAGACAGTTCAAAGTTCACAAATAATTCTGCTGAAGATGGTGGAGCTGTATTTAGTAATACTGATGCAATAGTTACAGTAGACAATTCAACTTTAACTAATAACCAAGCAGATGTAGGTGGAGCAGTATATTCTTACAACGATTTAACAATCAATCAGACAACTTTCACAAATAACAATGCAGAGTTTTACGGTGGAGCAATTTACTTTTTCAATGGTAAATTAACAATTGACGAATCAGAATTTGTCAACAATACAGTTATATTCCATGGTGAAGGAAGTACAATTAATAAAGGTGCAATAGCATCACCTGTCAAAGCAAATGTATCATTAACAAATTCAAATATAACTATTGATTCACAATATATAGATAAAGATACTGTAATTTCACATAATCCTAGTGATGATGTAAATGTAACAAGAGATAACAATACTATCAATGGAGTATTTGTAGATGAAGGTTATGTCTTAACACATTTCGTAATGGACTATCCTGAATATCTAATAGTTGGGGAAGAAACCACTATTACAGGAGAAGTATATGATTACCTCTATAAATCTTATCGAAATGACACAGTTAAAGTATATGTTGATGATGTAGAAATAGGAGAATATCCAGTAGAAACAAATGGTAAATTCAATTTTACAATCACACAAACACAGGCAAAAAATACAACTATAAAACTTGAACTCATATCATCTGATCATTACTACACATTCATATCTGAAGAAAAAGAATTAGACTACAAAATCCAAGCTGAAATAGTTATCTCAACAGACAAAGAAGTATATGAAAGCACACCTATAACAGTAACCGGTACATTAACCAGTAACAATAACGGAATATCAGATAAACAAGTAAATATCTATGTCAATGATGAATTAATGGGTATGAGTGAAGCAACTGACTCAGAAGGTAAATTCACATACACATTCACAGCAAATAATCCTGGAATAATCAGTATATATGCCGAATTAGATGATGAACATTACATTGCAAACAAATCAAACACAGTAAATGTAACAAATAAAGTAGCAACAACCATAACACTTGATGAAATAACAAATGCAAAAGTAAATGAAGAAACTACAATAACTGGTACTTTAACCTATGGAGATAATGTTCCTGTAGAAAACCAGAAAGTAACAATTACAATTGGTGAAGAATCATTTGAATCTGATGCTACAGATAGTGAAGGTAAATTCACATACACCTACACACCAACAGCACCAGGTAAAATTGCAGTATCTGCTAAATTCAATGCTAATGATTATTACCTTGACAGTAATGAAGCATCAATAAATGTAACAGTAACCAGTGCTACCACATTAGCATTTGATGAATTAGATGAAGGATTTATTGTTAAAGTTGGTGACGGTGCTGTTGAATTAAACGGTACATTAAAAGATGCTAATGGTAATGGTGTAGCAGACAAAGAAATTAAATTCACAGTTGGTGAAGCTGAAAGTACTGTAACTACTGATAGTGAAGGTAAATTCACATACGTATTTACACCAGAAACTATTGGTGAAAACCTTATAACTGCAGTATTTGATGGTGATGAAGTATATTCATTAAGTTATGGTAATATAACTGTAACTGTAAAAGCTGATACACAAATTACACTTGAGGCTATTACAACTCCTGTAAATGTTGGTGATAAAGTAACAGTTACCGGTAAACTTACAGATGTACAAGGCAATGCTCTTGCAGGTCAAAACGTATCAATTAAATTAGGTGAAACTACAGAAACTGCTCAGACATCTGATGATGGTACATTCACATATGATTATGAAACCACAACTGTTGGAGTAATTCCTATCTCAGCAGTATTTGAAGATAATGGATTCTATCTTGGTAGTGCTTCCAGCTCACAAGATGTAGTTGTTGTCACTTCTACAAAAATAGTAGTTGATGAAATAACAAGTCCAGTAACTATCGGTACAAATGTAGAAATAACTGGTAAATTAACTGATGCTAATGATAATCCAATAGCAGCACAGGATATTACCTTATACATTAATGGTGAAGCAGTAAATGCAGAAATCACAACAGATGATCAAGGAATATTCACATACTCCTACTTGACAACAGCTAATGGATTATATAATGTAACAGCAGAATATGCTGGTCAAGATTACTATCTTGAAAACAAAACAAGCAATGTAGTAGAATTCACAGTAAAAACTCCTACAACAATAACAGTTCAACCAATAACAACTCCTGTAAAAGTAAATGATGAAATCACAATAAATGTTGAATTAAATGATTCATATAATAATGCAGGATTAACAGGTCAAACAATCATAATTAAAGTTGATGGTGAAGCAATTTTATCAGATATAACTGATAATGATGATGGTACATACACAGCAAAATACACAGTAACAACAGCTGGTGAACATACAGTTACCGCAGCATTTGAAGAAACAAATAACTACTTTGCATCAGAAGACACTACTGGTCAAAACATAAATGCAATTGTAGATACAACAGTAGTATTAAATGCAATTGATACAATTGCACGTACACAAGTAACAATAACCGTTACAATAAATGCTGCTGATGACAGTACAGTAAATGAAGGAAAAGTAACATTAACCTTAGAAGATGGAACAGTACTTGCAACAGCAAATGTAGAAAACTCACAAGCAACAATAACATACACATTCGATGAAGAACTTGACACAACAATAACTGCAACATTTAATCAATCAGAAAAATATGCAGACAGCAATGCAACAAACACAATAAAAGTTGTTGAATTACCAGTAATGATAACAGTTGACACAACAACATTCACTATTGGTCAAACAACACAATTAAAAGCAACCATATATCAAGGTTCAGAAATTGTAGAAATCCTTAACAAAGGAAAAGTAGTATTTAAAGTCAATGGTAAATCACTTAAAGATGCAAATGGAAAAGTAATCTATGCTAAAGTAGTAAATGGAACAGCAATAATTGATGACTTCACAGTACCAGATTCATGGAACAAAGAAAACACAACAATAACTGCATCATACACTGGATGTGCAGAAATATCTTCCATGACCAGTGATAAATACAATATTACAATAGTACAACCACAACCTACAATTACAACCAATGACATAACTGCAACAGCAGGCAGTACAATTTCATTAAATGCTACAATAAATGCAGGAACTGAACCGGTCAACACTGGTAAAGTAGTCTTTAAGATTAATGGTAAAACAGTTAAAGATGCAAATGGTAAAGTTATATATGCTAAAGTTGTAAATGGAATGGCAATAATTGATAGTTATACAATTCCATCCTCATACAAAGCAAAAGAATATACAATAACTGCAACCTATATATCATCTGACATTAAAATTGAAGATATAAAAACATTAAACATAACTGCATAAACTATGCAGATTATAGATATGATCTTTCATCATATCTATTCTTAACCTTTTTTTAGCTCTAAAGAGCACTATTATTAATAATCCTATTTTATTAAACAAGACTTAACCTAACATATTGAACACTATAAATAACCTTCTTTTTTCATTATTAATACAACAGTCACTATAATATTTCTTTACAAGCTATTTTTTTAAAATTGTAAATATTAATATCAGGTTAAACAAAAATTATAATATAATAAATAATATAATCGATGAATTAATTCTTTTTTTATCATAAAAATTATTATAATTAAATCAGAAAAACAAAATGGGAGTAAATTATGACAAATATTCAACTAGAGATAGCAAGCAGAGTAAAAGATATGAGAGAAGTATGTGAAATTAGCCTACAGGATATGGCTCAAAAATTAGATGTACCAGTTGAAATCTATCAAAAATATGAATCAGGAGAAATAGATATTCCAGCAAGCATACTATATGAGGCATCACAGATATTTGAAGTAGATACAAGTCTATTATTAACAGGTGAAGACACAAGAATGAGTGCATTTGCAGTAACCAGAAAAGACAAGGGAGTAAGAATCGATCGTCGTGAAGCATATGACTATGAAAATCTAGCATCAAATTTTGCACATAAGGAAATGGAACCATTCATAGTAACTGTAATGCCACGTGATGACAATTACATACCAGAACCAAACTACCATAAAGGATACGAATTTGTATATGTACTGGAAGGAAAATTAAGAATCTACATTAAGGACAACATTATTGACTTGGAAGAAGGAGATTCAATATACTTTGACTCATTACACAAACATTCTATGGTAGCATTAGGAGATAAGAAAGTAAAATTCCTAGATGTACTAAAATTATAAAGGTGGGTAAATGACTTCATTATTAGAAAGATATGTGGAAAGAACAGAATTTGAATCATATGAAGACTTCTATGAAAACCTAAAAATAAATGTTCCTGAGGACTTTAACTTTGCATATGATATTGTAGATGTATATGCAAAAGAACAACCAGACAAGGTGGCACTTTCATGGTGTGATGAAAAAGTAGAAAAAGTATTCACATTTAAAGATCTTAAATATTTCAGTGATAAAGCAGCAAACTTCTTCACATCCATAGGAATAAAAAAGGGAGATCGTGTACTATTAACACTAAAAAGCAGATATGACTTCTGGTATTGCATGTTAGCACTGCATAAAATAAAAGCAATAGCAGTACCTGCAACTCACATGCTAAAACCTGAAGACATAGAATACCGAATAAAAGTAGGTGGTATAAATACTGTAATTGTAATAAGAGAGGATGGAGTTCCTGAAAATTATGCACAAGTAGAGAAAGACTTGGGCATACACTTAAATAAAATATATGTAGGATACAAAGAATTAGAGGGATGGTATGACTTAAGAACAGAGGTACGTCATGCATCCGATGACTTTAAAAGACCAGTATATGATGATGATTCAGTAGAAGATACATCAGTACTGTTCTTCTCATCAGGATCAACCGGTCAGCCGAAGATGATAAAACACAGTTTTGGATATCCATTAGCACACATAGTAACAAGCCACTACTGGCATCAGGTAGTAGAGGATGGTCTTCATTATACCATCGCTGATACAGGATGGGGAAAGGCATTATGGGGTGAAATATATGGTCCATGGATTTCTGGTTCTGGAATATACATATATGATTATGACAGATTCCATCCATTTGATGTATTAAGTCGTGCATTGGATCATAACATAACAACACTCTGCTGTCCACCAACAATGTACAGATTCTTCATAAAAGAAAACATTGATGATTTGGATTTTTCATCATTAAAGCATGTATCAACTGCAGGTGAACCATTAAATGATGAAGTATTCTATAAATTCCGGGACTTAACAGGACTTGAAATAAGGGAATCATTTGGACAAACAGAGACTGTAGCTACAATAGCAAACTTCCCATGGATGGATATTAAATTAGGGTCAATGGGAAAACCAGCACCATTATTTGATATTAAACTATTAAATTCTGAAGGAATGGAATGTGATGTTGGAGAAGAAGGAGAAATAGTATTTGACATATCCGAAGGTTATCCATTAGGATTGTTTAAGGGATATTATAACAATGAAGAAAAAACAAATGAAACAATCTATGATGGATATTATCATACTGGAGATTCTGCATGGAAAGATGAAGATGGCTACTACTGGTATAAGGGAAGAATTGATGATGTAATTAAAAGTTCAGGATACAAGATAGGACCATATGAAGTTGAAAGTGCATTGTTATCCCACTCTGCAGTACTTGACTGTGCAGTAACAGGTATACCTCATCCAATAAGAGGACAGATTGTAAAAGCAACAATAGTTCTCTCAGAAGGATATGAGGAATCAGAAGAACTAACAAAAGATATACAAAACCATGTAAAACATGTAACAGCACCATATAAATATCCACGTGCAATAGAATATGTTGATAGTCTACCAAAAACTATCAGTGGTAAAATAATGCGTAAGAAAATCAGACTTGCTGATGAAGAAAAATTAAAGAATGAATAATTTAATTCATTCATAATCTTATTTTTTTTAATGTTATATGAGTTTTTCATTTTAATTCTTTTTATATGATCTCTTATATTTTTCAAATATTTCTTTTGTTATATATCTGTCTAGTTTTAATTTTCTTTCAGTATCAATCAGGTCATTAAAATTTATTTTTTCTAGTGTTTTACTGATATCTATTCTTTTAAGTACTCTTTTAGTATAGGGTCTTTTTGAGTCAAGTGTTGCTATTGATTTTATGAATTTTTGTACAATTTCACTATTCAATATTAACATGGTGATATATGCAGTCTCATAGTCATCAAAGGATATGTAGTAACAAGTATCATCCATCATCATAGATTTCTCATTATATACTAAGCTAAACCGTCCTTTTTTATAAAAACCGGATATTGCAACTTTATATTTTTTAAATGTATAATCACCTATTCCAAATATACTAAATGGTGGAGCTTTGAGGTAGATATTACTTTTTCTATTGTCAAATAATTCCTTGTTTTCATTGAGATATTTCCATGTATGTGGATATTCATTTTTAATATAACTTGTATCCTCCTTTAGTTTCTGTTGTGTTACTATGATTTTTTTATCATAATCTGTTACAATGGGCTTTTTTAGATTGCTACTTTTAAGTAGTGGATACAGCAGATTATCTTCTACTTTTACTTCTTGGTCCTGTCTGTTGTATAATTTATCTTCCTTTATTTCCAGTTCCATGGCTTTGATACAGTCATGTTTTATTCCCTGTCTCCATTCAAACGGACAGTTTCCATCAATATCTGGCATGTCATCTATTCTTGAATAGAATTTATCATCAATTACTCCAATAGAATATGTATCTTCCATATTATTAATGTCGGTTACAGTACATGTATCTATTTTCTCTGCATTTTTGCCTAATTTAATCAGTAGTATGCAAGCTGACGTATCAATATCAAAGACTTTCCTTGCATTAAATTTGATTATCTGAATCTTCTCAGGATACTTTTCATTTCTTATCAGATGTTCAAATATGTTGCATGCAACATTGAATTTACATAGGAAAACTAATGATGTATTCATGTTTTCAAATTCTTTTATTAGATTTAACAGTATGTTTTCTGAAACATCAAAGTTACTCATACCTGTGGTTGATTCAAAGAAATCATAGCTTTTAATGTTTTGCTTCTGTGGAATATTGTCCGAGTCATACTTGGATAATCTTGTATTTGTTATCCAAGGAGTATTTCCGATAAATAAATATTTTTTATCTTTCTGTTTTATCTTATCATAGTCAAATGTGAATATATTCTCATTATACAATACAACATCTTCAACTTCATTTTCTAATTTATTTAAATAGATTTCATTAATGTCTATTCCTATGATTGAAGCATCAGGATAATATATTTTACTTGCTTTTATAAAGTTTCCAATACCACATGTAGGCTCAACTATAACATCCGGATGGATATTAAAGTTTTCATACACGTATTTGACTACTCTTTTTGCAAAATCAAGGGGTGTTTGATAATCACCATATTCCTTTTTTGTTTTATAAGTAATGTCCTGCTTTTGATTCTCATTAATTTCATTTGTATGGTTATACTTCAGTCTCCATTGAAATGCATTACTAATGGTTAGATAACCTTCTTCTGGAGGTTGTTCTATTACTTTTTTTGCTAAATTGGATAATGTTGCATAATCTCCAGGAATATTGGATTTGGCCAAGTAACTAGTAATTTCATCAATTGACCAATTATTAAACACCATCCGTCGTAGATTTCGAGTAAGGTTGTAATCACCTGTTTGTTCAGATTTAATAAAAGTAGATGATTTAAACTCCAAGAAGCATTTATTATCTTCTTCTTTTTTATCATAAATAAATAATAAAAGATTATATCCTAATCCATAAATTTTTTGTGAAATATCCTTAAATGGGCATGAATTTTGAGGTTTTTTAAAGGATGTAACTTTAATATCAGTGTTAATGTGACTATCTGGAAAATCTATTCCATTTGCACTATTTCCTTGATTAAACGTGTATGATTCTTTAAGATATTTCTTAAATTTATGTTCAATGTATGTGCCAATAGCTTTCCCATCACTAATACCGAAGAGTTTTGGATGTTCCTTTCTATTTTCTATTTCACAAAATATCTTTGCCTCTTTGATAAGAGAATCAATTGTTAGTTGCATATTAATATATTATTTAGAGGATTATATTAAAAATATGTATATTCGCATGATATTTTTTTTTGAATTATAAAGTTATAATTTTATTAGAAAAAAAAGATTATATTGGAAGGAGGTCAATATTCTATTTGTGTCTTGATTCTAGTTCATCAAACAAGTCATCTATACTTATTCCTTTATATGCAAGGTTTAATATTGTAAAGAATATTAAATCTGCTGATTCATGAACAAGATCTTCATTATTTTTTGATGCAAGAATTACTTCTGTTGCCTCTTCACCTAATTTTTCAAGAATTTTATCTTCTGCCTTTTTATCAGAATCTTGCATAAGTTTGGATGTATATGAATCGATAGGATTGTCTCGTCTATCTACTAATGTATCATATACCTCTCTAATAATTTCATCTTTCATTATATTCACTTCTTAATGGTGGTGTTCTTTTCTCTTAAACTTCCTGTTATTGCTATCAATGGATGTTGTGCATCAGCTATAATGTTAATATCATCTATTGTGTAAATTCCTTCTTTTTCAGCAGTTTTTTCAACACCTAACTTAATTTTTTCACTTAATGTAATTACATATGCAGATATTTCATCATTTCCCATCTGATAAGATGCTACAAGTCTATGATGGCCATCAATAACCAAATATTTGTGATCATCTATTTGGACAGAAATTATTGGTTCTGCAAGACCACGTTCTATTTCGTATGTTCTTCCTTGTAATTCATCTGCATATACTTTGTCTTGGGTAGGTTTTAATTCATTGATAGGGACTGTTTTCATATCAACATTGGTTTTTATACCATATAACTGTTCTAAAGTTCCCCTAAACTGATCTACTTTTTCAGGTGTTGATCTTTCAATATGTGATCTTAGAATATCTGTGTTTGTTATAATGCCCAATACTTTTTTATTCTCATCAGTAACAGGCAATCTTGAAATTCCCATCCTAAACATTACTCTTGCTGCATCATTAATTGATAACTCTTCATTAGCAATTACTATGTCATCTGACATCATACCCCTAACTGTGGGGGTTAAATCTCTTATAAGGATATCAGAAGCAGTGATTATTCCAACAATTCCATTTTCATCTTCTACTGGAAATCCATCGTGACCTGTTTGTTTGATTAATTCTTTAATCTCTGTAATTGTCATATCTGGCTTTACAGAAATGACATTGCGTGTCATGTAATCTTTTACTTTTTTATAATCACTCATCTTTATCTCTCCTTGAATATCTAACTTGAAGAATATTTTAGAGTGAATCTAATTTTTCTCTAATCATTTTGTTGGTTTCACCAGCATTCGCTTTACCTTTTGTTAATCTCATAACTTGACCAACTAGGAAATTAACAGCATTTTCCTTACCATTTTTATAGTCAGTAACAGCCTGTGGATTATTGTCTATTGCTTCTTGAACTGCATTAGCTACTGCATCATCTTCAACTACACCTATAATATCCATTTCTTTACCAATTTCAGTTGGTGTTTTTTCATTTCCAGGCATTTGTTCAATTAATTTATGTGCAGCTTCTGGTGTAACCTGTTTTGTATCTATAAGATTAATTAATTCTATGATGTCTTGTGGTGTTATTTTACTTTCAGAGTATTGAATTTTATTGTAATGTAAAACACGTTTCAATTCATCTCTCATAAGTCTTGCAGCAGTATTAGGATCTGCTTCTTTACATACTTCTTCAAATGCATCTGCAAGCTCTAATTCACTTGTCAATACTTTTGCATCAGCTTCATCAATACCATATTCTTCTACAAATCTAGCTGTTTTAAGGTGTGCTGGTTCTGGCATGTTTTCTCTTATTTCTTCAACATGAGCAGGGTCTATTTTCATAGGTGCTAAATCAGGGTCTGGTATGTATCTGTAATCATCAGCATCTTCTTTTAATCTCATTGGAACTGTAATCATCTGTGACTCAAGATATGCACGTGTTTCTTGTTGTACTTCTCCACCTCTACGTAGAATATTTTTTTGTCTGATTAATTCAAATTTAAGAACTTTATATGCTCCTCTAATGGAGTTTACATTTTTTACTTCTGCTCTTTTTCCACCTTCAATGGAAATGTTCACGTCTGCTCTCATGGTTCCTTCACCACGAGCACTTCCACTATAATTTAGTACACGAATTAATTCATTCAGGAAGCTTCTTGCTTCTTCAGGTGATTTCATATCAGGTTCAGTTACAATTTCAATCAATGGAATTCCTGATCTGTTAAAGTCAACTGTTCCTCTATCTGGTTTATATTGACCTGGATCTTCTTCAACGTGGATTTCATGTATTCTTACACCATTTAATTCACCATTTATTCCTACAGGAACTGATGTTCTCTGGTATCCACTTGATAAATCAGGATAATCATAATGTTTTCTCATAAAGTAAATTACTTCATCAGATATGTCACAGCCTAACATTAATGCAACTTTTATGGCATTATCAATTGCTGATTGATTGACTGGGAATGGTTTTGCTCCTGGCTGATTTAAACATACTGGACAGATATTGGTGTTGTTATCTGCTGATTGGTAGTTTGTTTGACAACCACAAAATAGTTTTGAATTTGTATTTAATTGTACGTGGATTTCAAGTCCACACATCATATCTGTAATAGTTATTCCTCCAAAATATAATCTTTCTTTAAATGTGTTTTTAGTCTAAAATAATTTGAAATTTATTCTTGAAAAATCAAAATTTTATATTATATATTTATTATGTTGTTTAGTTAATTTAAATTTTTAGATTTTTTCTCATTAAACATAGGTTAAACTTATTTAAATCTATTCAGATTTTTTTCAATTTATAACTATAGAATTTATTATTGTCCTTAAAAATAGTGCATATTTAATTTATTACTTAATTTTTATATCTTTTTGAAATTATAAAAATCTAATAATTTAATATTTTTTTTTATAATAATGGATTATATTAAATTGGTTTAAAAAAAGTTGGCTAGTTAAAATAGTAAAAAGAGTTTAATGAATTAATTGAGTTAAAATCAATAACTAATCATATTTCTTTTCTTTTTTCATATTTATGCAAATTTCAATGTTTTGGTTAAAATTATATTTTTTTGATATCTCTATTCTCATAACACATGTTAATATATCTTTGTATATAAGGATCTAATTCTGGACGTAAATTATTTCCCTGTTTTAGTAATTCTAAATCTGAAAAACTTCCTATTAAATTTCGATTTGCCCATTTTACTTCTTCTTCAACTCTTCTTCCAAATCTATTACCGTACATTTTAAATAATGGGAATTTTGTTAGTCCATTACTTCCTGCTTTAAGAAGTACTCCTATGTTTGCTAAGTTGTCCGTCCAGGTTCCTGTTATGATTTCTATATGTGGGAATTTAATTCTTACACTTGCAACAATGCTCGCATAATATAATGATGCTGGTTGTGGTGTTAGATGATATTCAGTATCAGGATGTGGATTTAATGAATAGAAAATTATTCTATCAATGTTTAATTCTTCAATAAGATTAAATAAATCATTTAAATGTTCTATTTGTTCACCTAATCCTATAATTATTGTTATTGCTTTTTTATATCCTAATTGGTCTGCTTGTATTAGCATATTTTTAATATCGGTTAATGATTTGCTAGGACAAATTTCATGTTGAAATTGGGGGTTTGCCGTTTCAACAGCACCTGTAACACCTATAATTTCATCATCATATTGATCTAATTCGTTGGTTATTCCAATATTTAACCAGACAGGATTGTCGGTTATATCATATATTGTTTCGGATATTTCTTTAATTTCTTGGGTCGTGTAAACACCATATCCTCCAGATAGGAATTCAATGTTCCATCCCATACGTTTTGTCAATTCTGCTTCTGCATAAATTCCTTTTATATGTCGTCTTGCCTTATCAGGGTCTTGTATTCTATCTTTTTGGGATGACATATAACAAAATTTACAATCTCCTTTTTCACACCACCATGATAGGAATATTGCGCGTTCTAAGCTAATATCTTTTCCATGTACTCTTTCTGTAATATTATTAGCTTCTATTAGTAAATCAAATATTTCTCTGTTATTTATTTTTTCTATTACATCCACATTAATTACTCCTAAAGCAAATATTAAATCATTGTTATAATATTTATTCTTCTTTATTTTACTATTTTATTAATTATTAAAAACATTAGACCGTTAAGTATATATACTATTAAAACATACATTATTATGTGCTTTAACAATACTTAAAAAATATGTATTTTAGAGTAACATTTATATACTATTAATCATATATAATAGTATTGTAAAATGGAAAGTGTGCCGCCGTGGCTCAGTAGGTAGAGCGTTCGGCTGTTAACCGATTGGTCACAGGTTCAAGTCCTGTCGGCGGCGCTATAATTTTGGGCCCATAGCTTAGCCAGGTAGAGCGCCCGGCTCATAACCGGGCGGCCATGGGTTCGAACCCCATTGGGCCCATTTTTTCATATGCTCCGATAGTGTAGTCCGGCCAATCATTTCGGCCTTTCGAGCCGAAGACTCGGGTTCGAATCCCGGTCGGAGCATTTTCTAGAACCTTTCTTTTATTAAAATTTATTAATTAATTATAGATTCTAGAGTATTTTATAAATGTTAATATTCCAGTAATAGAAGGTTTGCGGATATAATTTTTTATATGCGGGGGTGCCCGAGCTGGCCAAAGGGGACAGGCTTAGGACCTGTTGGCACAGGCCTACCAGGGTTCGAATCCCTGCTCCCGCACTCAAGGAAAAGAACATTTATTTCCTTTAATTTATATGCCGGGGTAGGTTAGTGGTTAGACTGTTGGACTGTGGATCCTCCGACTCGGGTTCGATTCTCGGCCCCGGCCCTATTTATATGTATTTATTTGCCGTCGTGGCTCAGTAGGTAGAGCGTTCGGCTGTTAACCGATTGGTCACAGGTTCAAGTCCTGTCGACGGCGTAATTTTTTTATTTAGCTCCGATAGTGTAGTCCGGCCAATCATTTCGGCCTTTCGAGCCGAAGACTCGGGTTCGAATCCCGGTCGGAGCATTATTTTATTATTATATTATAACTATTTTTCTCATTGATTTATTTTTAATAATTGTTTAAAGTATATTTGATGATTTATAATTTAATCAATTATTTTTTATTTTAAAAAAAGTGAATGGATGGAGTTTATTTATTTATTTCTTTAATGAACCTATTTTTTATCTGTGATGGAGTGTATTTTATATTTGGTGCATCACTATTTCCCGCATTAACTTTGATGTGTAATATCATAGGGCCTTTTTTATTCAAATATTTGCTCATATCTATATCGTCAACAGAATCTTTTGCATCTATATAATATACTTCTTTATAACCAATACTACGTGCAATATTTGACATGTTTATTAATGAAGAATATGTTTTCTGTGAACCTGTTGACCCATATGCTTCATTGTCAATTAAAGCAATAATTAAATTCGATGCATCTTGAGCATATACAGTAATTAATTCT
This sequence comes from Methanosphaera stadtmanae, assembly GCA_015062825.1. Lineage (GTDB taxonomy): Archaea > Methanobacteriota > Methanobacteria > Methanobacteriales > Methanobacteriaceae > Methanosphaera > Methanosphaera stadtmanae_A. Next base: position 37,020 of record SUTR01000005.1, on the reverse strand, counting down.
CCAAAGTTCATCAGTACAGATCCGTCACCATCTATAACAATAATTTTTCTATCATCTTCTTTTTCTTCAAGTGCTAGTGAAAGACCTAATCCTATAGGAGTTGCCATTCCCATAGAACCTAACATATAAAAGTTGCATGAAGTATCCTTGATTTCATGTAATTCCTTTGATGGGATACCAATATTTGAAATAATTAATTCATCAGTTAATCCTTCAACAATCTTTTTTATTGCATCATATCTTTTCATTATTCAACACTCCTTGACCAGTAACTAATCTCAAATAATAGTGCTATAGGTTCTTCTGTAATGCTAGCTAAATTCCATGCCTTTTTTATTTTATCTGTAGATTCATTAGGATAATTTATCTTTTCATAGATAAAATCCATACTATCTAAAATTTTTGTAGTGGCTTTGCTCATTGGAACTTGTCCACATATTCCTTCGCCAAAAGTTCCTCTATGACTAATAATCATTAACACTGGAAAGTTGTATAGTTTCATCAGTGATGTTAGTACGTTAATGCTATTGCCTAGTCCTGAATTTTGCATAAGGATGGCAGGTTTCATTCCACCCATATATGCACCGGCACATATTCCAAATCCCTCTTCTTCTCTAGTTACCGGGACATGTCTGATATCATCATCCTCATCTATTAATTCTAGTAATTTTTTTAGATTAGCACAGGGTACACTTACTATAAAATTTATTCCTGCTTCTTTTAAACCGTTGTATATTACATCAGTACTATCCATGTTCAGTTCATCCTCATTTTATTAGTGAATTAGTACTAAATTTTTTATTAAAAATATTTAAAGTTTCCGAAAAAAAAAGTTTTTTAAAGAGGGGAGGTCATATGAAGATAGTGTTTATTCTTCAAAATATTCTTCAATATTTAATCCTTTTTCATTAGCTATGGATGTTAATTGTTCATGTAATGTTTCATCAATGGTTATGCCATTTTCATGTGCAATATTCATATTTTCTATTTCACGGTCACCTGGTATAACTCCATTTTCTTCTCTGATTTCTCTTACAAATTGATCTACATAAAATTTGAATTTCATTGAACCTGCAAAGTGTTCAGGATCTATTACAATTAATAAATCTCCTTTTGTACACATTTCATCAGGAGTAGCTGTACCTTGGACTTTGTCTCCTACTGCAGCACCTACTAGTGGTCCTGCCAGTAATTCAAACATAAATGCTAATGCATATCCTTTGAATCCACCAAATGGTAATATTGAACCTTCAAGTCCTTCTTCAGGATCAGTTGTAGGTTTTCCATCTTTGTCTAATGCTAATCCTTCTGGAATTTGTTCCTGTTTCCTTTTTGCTTCAAGTAATTTTCCACGAGCAGTTATACTTGTTGCCATATCCACACAAATGTAACTGTGGATGTCATCTGTAGGTATGCTGATTGTAATAGGATTAGTTCCAAGTAATGCTTTTTTTCCACCAAATGGTGCCATTGCAGGTTCTGTATTTGATATTACTATTCCAATCATATCCTGCACTGATGCTAAATCAGAATAATATCCTGCTATTCCATAATGGTTACTGTCATGTATACCTACAATACCTATACCAGTTTTTGATGCTTTTTCCACCGCTAAATCCATAGCTTTCACTGTAACATAGTGTCCAAACTTATGATTACCATTTATTAAAGCAGTAGCTTCTGTTTCTTTTTCTATTTCATAATCGCCTTCAGTTAATATTGTACCTGCTTTGATGCTTTTTATGTATTGTGGAAATCTTCCTATTCCATGGGTTGAAAATCCTTTTAAATCTCCATCTGTAATAACATCTGCTACTATGCTAGCTTCTATTTCTTTTACATCATAAGCAAGCAATAATTCTTCTATTAATTTTCTTTCATTATCTACACTAATCTTCATATGTATTTCTCCATAATTATAATTCAATAGTTTCCTCAGGAGTATTGATTATTACTCTGTTATCTTTATCTTCTGTTATTTCACCAATAACATAGGATTTGTGGTATTTGTTCAATATTTCTAATGCTGCATCTTTATATTCTTTATCTAATATTACTGCAAACCCAATACCCATATTGAATACATGGTACATTTCTTTACTTTCAATTCCAGTATCCTGGATTGCTTTGAATACTGGTAATGTTTCAGGAAGATTGTTAATATGATAACTCATGTTGTGGTTTAATCGTTTTAAATTACTAAATCCTCCTCCAGTAATATGTCCAAGTCCATGTACTTCTATATCATTGTTAAGTAAATCCATTATTGGTTTAACATATATTATGGTAGGTTCTAGTAGTGCTTCTCCCACTGTTATTTTTTCATCTGTTGGTAATGGATCATCTACTTTGAGATTTGCTTCTTCAAGCAATGCTTTTCTAGCAAGACTTAATCCATTACTATGTACTCCACTACTTGATATGCCTATTATGACATCACCATCTTTAATATCAGAACCGGTTATAATTTTATCTTTGTCTACTATTCCAATTCCTGTTCCTGCAAGGTCAAAGTCTTTAATGATTTTTGGTAATGATGCAGTTTCGCCTCCTATCATTGCAATATTGGATTGTTTACATCCTTCATTTAATCCTTTACCGATTTGACTTGCAACTTCAGGATCTGGTTTTTCCACTGCTAAATAGTCAACCATTGCAATTGGTTCTGCTCCAACACATAATATATCATTGACTACCATTGCAATACAGTCTATTCCAACTGTGTCGAATTTATTCATTAAATTTGCTATTAATATTTTACTTCCAACACCATCAGTACTCATTGCTATTGCTTTTGAACCAAAGTCAACTAGTGCTGCAAAATGTCCTTCATTTTTTATAATGTTCTGGTAATTTAAAGTTTCAGATAATTCTCCAGTTAGTGCTTTAACAGTTTTTTCTTCTAAACTTATATCTACACCAGCTTCTGAATATGTAACCATGTTTCAACCCCTCTTTAAAAGATTTTTACTTTATTTTTTTTAATATTTATTCTATTCAAAAACTTATATTTTTCATTTTAAAAGAACTAATATTGAATTTGAGTTTTTGATTAATATATAATAATATATATGTTTAATATTTTTTATATGTATTGATAATTTTAATCTTCTAAAAAGAGAGAGTTCTAGGGGAGGTTAATTAATTTTTTATTGTAATCTTGTTGTTTCAAGATTCATTGGTGTTTTTGTTTCTAATTTATATGATCTGTATATACTACTTGCTAAATCCAATGCTTTATAAGCATCACCGTGACATACTAATAGTTTATCAGGTTTTGGAGATAATCTTCTTACATATTCCATTAACTGTTTTCTGTCACTGTGTCCACTGAATCCGTCAATAGTAATGACTTCAAGATTTATTTGATATAATCTTGTCACGCCATCATCATCTAATGGTACTTCTTCCCATCCTTTCTGTATTCTTCTACCAAGAGAACCTTCTGATTGGTATCCTACAAATATGATAGTGTTCTTTTCATCTTCACATATGTATCTGAAGTATTCAACGGAGTTTCCTCCGGTTAACATACCTGATGTGGAAAGGATTACACATGGTTCATCACTTTCTTCGATTCTTCTTCGTTGTTCTTGGTTAGTTACTTTCTTAAATACTTCTGATATGAATGGGTTTTTGCCTATGTGGAATATCTGATCTCTTAGGTCATTGCTTAAATATTCTGGATGTGCTGTATGTATAGCTGTAGCTTCCCATATCATTCCATCAAGATACACAGGTACATCTTTTAGTATTCCATGGTTAATGTATTCTTCAAGTACAATCATTATCTCCTGTGCACGTCCTACAGCAAATACTGGTATAAGTACTTTTCCACCACGATTTAATGTTGTGTATATTGTCTTTATTAGTTCTTTTTCAGCGGTGTTTCTTGTTGGTGTAATATCTTCATGTCCACCATATGTACTTTCCATTACCATTGATTCTATACGTGGGAATCTGGTTACTGATGGTTCAAGTAATCTGCTTTTTTCGTTTTTAAAGTCACCAGTATATACAAAGTTATGTTTTCCATCACCTATGTGGAGGTGAGCCATTGCTGAACCTACGATATGTCCTGCATTATGCAATGTTAACTTTATGTCTGGTGAAATATCTGTTACTTCTCCATAATCTAGACATATTGTTTTGTTAATAGTTTCTTTGACATCTTTTATATTGAATGGAAGTGGATTGTCTTCTCTGTGGGATATGTCAATATGGTCCTGTTGAAGCAGTGTCATCAAATCACGGGTAGGTGTTGTACAGTATGTTGGTCCATCATATCCATAATGATATAGGTATGGTACAAATCCTGAATGGTCAAGGTGTGCGTGTGTAACAATCACTGCATCTAAATCATTTAAATTAAATTCAGGAACATTAAGGTAAGGGAATGATGTTTTATCATCTACTCCTGCTACATTTACTCCACAGTCTAATATTACCTTACTGTTTGGTGTTTGTAAAAATAGACAGGATCTTCCTACTTCTCTAAATCCTCCAAGTGAGGTTAATCTAGTCCAGTCATTATCAAATATTGCTTCTCTATGGATTCTTTTTCCTAAGTTTTGTAGGAATTCCTTTCTTTCCTTGCTGTTTCTTTTTAATGTAAGTCTTATTCTTTGAACTGTTTCGGACGTAATTGGAGGTGTTCTTAATATTTTTGGAGCCCATCCTGTTTGTTTTACTATTTCTCGGGATGTAGCTCCATATTTTCCTATTACAAGCCCAGGTTTTTTGGATTCTATGATTACTTCACAGGTAACATCATCAAATGATATGTCTGTTATTTCAGCTTCTTTTGGCACGATTTCTTCTATTTTTGTTATGGTTTCCTGTGGTTCACATAATACTGATTTGTCTGATCTGATGATGATTCTTTTTCTAATTTCTTTTGCTAAATCACGTATTATATTTCCATTGTCTTTAATAATTTCCGGATTTTTTGTATAAATAACGATTTCAGGTCCTTCAAATTCAACTTTTGCTAGTTTAACTTTTTCAGGTAAACTTTCAATGATTTTATCTTTTATTTCCTCAATCATGGCACACATAATTGATCACTCTCTCTGATTTTCTTTTATGTTTTTTGTTTATCTATTTGAATTATCATGTTATTTTTTTTTAAAAAATAGATTATTTATAAAATTGAATAATAAATTTATTTACTTTAGTAATATTATATGGTATGATAATCAGTTGTTTTCTAAATTTTGTAATGTTTAAAATAGCATACTAACTAATGATTAACTATTTTTCATATAAAATTTACTATAAAAAGTTTATTTTCTTATTTAAACTAATTAAAATATTAAATAAAAAATTGTTCAAAACAAATCTATTAATTATTTTGTTTAAGGTTATATATAATGTTTGTTTTTTTTTTAAAAAATAAAATAAAAAAGTAGTATGAAATTATATGTCTGCTTTAATAGCTTCTATTTCTTCTTCAGTATATATTTTCATACCCTCTTCGGTAATGGTTGCTAATCTAATTCCATTGCCGCTGAATACATCACGTTCCATTGCAGAGGTTAATGCTTTTATCGCAACTTTTCGACCTTCTTCTACAGTTAAATCTTTTGAATATCTGTCTTCAAGAACACCGTATGCATAAGGGGAACCGGAACCTGTTGATATGCAGTCATCAGGGATGTAACTTCCACTTGGGTCTAATGAGTATAATTTTGCACCATCCTTATCTACTCCACCTATAATTGTCTGTACCATAAATGGATTTGATTTGAGAATGTTGCTGGTAAGTACTGCTAATGCATCGATTGACATTTCTTTATCGTTCTTTAATTTGTATAAGGATATTTCAGCTTTAAGAACATCCATTAATGATTGTGCATGTGATACTGTCCCTGCTATTGTTGCACCTATCTTGTCATCTAATTGGAATAATTTGTCAGCACCTTTATTAGCTACTAATGATCCCATTGTTGCTCTTTTTTCTGTTGCTATTATTATTCCATCTTTACATGCAAATCCTACTGTTGTTGTTCCTTTCATGTTTTTATCTGATTCTGACATTGATTTACACCTCATTAATTTTATTCGTAATTAGTGTTATTAATGTTGATATTTCTTTTCATATCAGCATTTTTTTTTCATAAATTTTATTTTTGAATTTTTTTAATGTTTACAATAATATTATTTTAACTTTATACTATAAATAACTTTTAGTTATTAAAAGAATTTTTATATAAAATTTGCATATGGGATTATTTTTGATTTTATTCAAAAGTATGATAAAAATTAATTTTAAAAAAAAAAGTTTGAAAAGAGGATTATTCCTCTTTAAAGTATTGTTCTTTGATTTTTTCAGCTATTTTTATAAATTCTTTAGCTGCAGAAGAATCTGGATTGGATTTAACGATAGGCACATCATAAATATCTGCTGATTCAGAAACATCTGTTTTAAATGGTAATTCACCTAAAAAGTCGATGTCCATTAATTTGGCAAAGTCTTCACCTTTACTTTGACCAAATATGTCATGTCTTTGATTACAATTTGGACATTCAAAGTAGGACATATTTTCAACAAGACCTATCTTATTGATGTTCATCATTTTAGTCATTGTAACACATTTAACAACATCCTCTTCTGAAACAGAACTTGGTGTGGTAACCATAACCGCGGCATCTAAGTCAGGTATTGTTTGAAGAACAGTTAATGGTTCATCTCCAGTACCTGGTGGGTTGTCAAATATCATAACATCAAGATTGCTCCATGCAACGTCAGATATTAACTGTTTGATTGCACCAGTTTTTTGTGGTCCTCTCCATATGATTGGTGAACCATTACTTTCAATTAGAAAAGCCATTGATGCTACAAGTATTCCATCATCAGTTTCAACTGGTAATAGTTTGTTTCCTTTAACACCCATCTTTTCTCCTTCTATACCTAACATTTTAGGTACATTAGGTCCATGTATATCCACATCATATATTGCTGTTTTATAACCCATAGCATTGAATGCTTGTGCTAAGTTTACAGATACTGTTGATTTACCAACTCCACCTTTACCACTCATTACAGCTATTTTATATTTAATATTGGCTAAATTACGTGTAATGTTAATATTTTGTTCCATTATTGCCTTTTTTTCTTCATCAGACATTCCAGCTCCATGTTCTGGCATGTTTCACTACTCCATTATTATTTTATTACATAAAATTTTTTTATATATATTATTCAATAATATGTTTTTAATATTTTTTCTATATTTAATTATTTATCTTCATTTGTAATATAATGTTTTATATTTCATCAAAATAAATAATGGATATCAAGAATATTTTTTTCATATGGTGCTTATGATTACAGTTATTTTACTAATTAATCTCTAAACTTAATCAAAAAAAGAAGATAAGATAAATATGATTATTTATCGATAAATGGTGGTTATAATAATGATGATTCTGGTAGTATTTTAACTAGGGTGTGGTCATACATTTTTGATTTCTTTATTTCTGCTATGTCGCCTAATCTGTATCCTTCAACTTCAACTTCTGCTATTTCTTCATTAAACTCATCATAAGGTAATTTAACACGAACACCATCAAGTTGACTTACTAATGCCATAGGTGCATTAATATGTTCTACTTCTGGTAATTTTCGTTCTAATGCAATTTTGACAATTACTGGTGAAACGATAAGTGGATCATCGTTTAAATCTTCTTTTTGCTTAGATATGATTTCTTCAGATTTTTCAACTAATTTTCTAAGTGCACGTATGTTTTCTCCACGTTTAAGTCTGCGTGGTATTCTACCAAAACCTGATACATATGCATTTGCATTAATCTCTTCAGCTTCAATCTCAGGGCTTCCAGTGACAATTACTGGTATGTCTATATCTTCAAATAGATGTGTTTTTTTACGAATACAATCATCAAAACTACCTAATGAGAAAATTGCAAGGTCATGTTCTTCAATCAAATCTTTTTCGGATTTACTAATTTGGGATATGCCTTTTCCTGCCCCTCTTGCAAGTCCAATCATATTGGTTTTTGTACCATATCTTCTAAGGTATTCTGCAATATCACATGCTGCATGAGGCAGGTGTTGTCTTGCAAGTGTTGGTGATACAACAGCTATTTCTGTACTGGCAAGTGGTGATAATTCAACATCTCCTAATAATTCCTTAGCTTTTTCTTCTAGTTTATCAGTATCTTCTGCAGGAATTGCAATAGTCATAGTAATATCCATTTGCTGATCATTTTTTTGTAAAATGAATCCGCCTAAATCTTCAATCAATTCCTCAATTTCATTATGTTTATGGACTCCACCTGTATAAGTCATTGTTTCATACATAATCATATCTCCAATAATTCATATCTTTCTTTTAAACGTTCAATAATACTTTTAGTCACATTTGAATGTGATGGTATTATGATAGTATTTTCATCATCAATATCTTCTTTCATAAAATCTGGTATAACTACATAATCATAGTCATCATCACAAATTGTATAACCCATATCCTTAACAGTTTCAGATAAAAAATTACTATATACTTTTATTTTAGTTTGTTTTCTTTTATCTTTTTTATTGTTATTTTCATCTATTAAAACTTGAATCTTACTTATTACATCTTCATCGACTTGAGTATTGAATTCATCAGATACTCTTGTTGCTGATTCGATAATCTGTTGGTATGTATTTAATTTAATTCTAATAGTATCAAGCTGAGTCTTTGTCTCTGATAATACGATTGCAATATCTGCATTAACTAACTGTGATACTGCAACTACTTCATAATCAGTTAAACCTGCAATTTTTAAAATATCTTCACACATTGGTGTTGTAACAATTCTCATATAACCACTATTATTAAATATATATTAAATTGAATAGTTAATATTTTTTTGTAATCTTACCCAAAAGATTTAATCTATTAACCTATAATAAATATTATTTATAAAAGTATATATTTCGATAAAATAATAGATTTAAGAATCAACAAAATAATAGTACTAGCATGCTACAATTTAATTAATAAATATTGTGATTATATGAACGAGCAAAACAACGATAATGATCAACAAAAGAATAATAGGATTTTTTCAAAACCACCTATTATAAGATTACACAATCCTATTCAAGATACACAGTTAACACAACCAATTGATACAGATGAATCATCTGATGAACTAGAAGAGGATATTATTCTGCCGATACATGAATCATCATTAGAGATAGTGCCAACAGCACATATATCTGATAAAAGTATAGAACATGTTCGGCAAACTATCTATGAGAAACATCCAGAAATAGTTGCAATCGAATTGGATTTAGGACGTTTTCAGAAACTAATGGATGAAGATAAGGGAATAGTGCGTGAAGAAAAATTAGATCTTAAACAGTTATTAAAATCATCAAACTTAACCGTAACTATTGTAAGTTTAATACTATCAACTATGCAGAAGAAAATGGGTGAAGAAGTAGGTGTAAAGCCGGGTTCTGAAATGCTTGAAGCAGCTAAAATAGCAAAAGAAGTAAATGCTGATATTGCATTGATTGATCGGAATATACAAGTTACATTAAAAAGAACATTGAATGGCATGTCCTTAAGGGAGAAATTATCATTTGGTTGGGAATTATTAAAATCACTATTTATGGATGATGAAGTGGATGAAGAATTAAAAGATGAGGTGGAACATCTAAAACAAGAAGATACGATTATTGAAGTAATGAACTACTTTAAAGAAGCATCTCCTGGGGGATATAATGCATTAGTACATGAAAGAGATGCATATATGGCATATAATCTAAAAAGTTTGGAAGAATATAATGTTGTGGCAGTAGTAGGTGCAGGTCATAAAAATGGTATGTTGGAATACCTTGACAATCCAGATACTATACCTGAACTAAATAGTTTGAATTTTGTTAAAGAATCAAGATTTTCAATTATTCAAATAATATTATACCTAATTCCTGTAATATTTGTAATATTGTTTGTATTAGCATACTTTCAGGGTATAAATATTCAGGGAGGTTTAATAAATTATCTAATATTTGCTGGTGGAGGAGCATTTATTGGATCATTACTATCCGGTTCAAAAATTCAATCAGCAATTGTAGGATTTTTAGTAGCACCAATCACAGTACTTCATCCATTGCTGGCTGCAGGATGGTTTTCAGGAATAGTTGAAGGAAAATTAAGACATGTGGGAATGGAAGACTTGCAACAACTAGCAGATTTTGATTCCTTTAAGGATTTATGGCATAATAAATTATTTAGAGTAATACTGGTTGTAATAGGGACAAATCTTGGTTGTACAATAGGTGTTCTAATGGTAATAAACAATGTATTTTTACCATATATTCATACAATATTTGGAATTTAGGTGATTTGATGTATTTGATTTATAGATGTGATTGTGGAAGAGTATTGTATTCAAAAGAGGGTAATAAAACAAAGAAATGTACTTGTGGAAAAACATTGAATGTACAAAAAAGAAGAATTTTGAAAACTGCCGATACTGTAGCCTTGGCTACACAAGCAGTACAGGATATGCAAGAGCAAATTTATGGTGGTTCAATATTCAGAACTGCTGATGAATTATAATTAAATAAATATAAATTACTATTTCCACCACTCTTTTTTTTATTATTTATTCATTTAACATATCTCTTATTTGATTTGTAAGTTTACATGCTTGACAAGGACTTGTTGCTGTTGCCTGATTGCATATTTTACAATTGGTTAATTCTACATCAACCTTTGGAAACTGTAAAGTCTTTTTAAATGATTCAAAAATATTTCTTTTAATGCCCTTATTGTCCTCTTCCAGTTTATTTAAGAATAGTTTTACATCACTTCTAAGTGATGTTTTTGAATATGGACATTCCTCATCATGGATGGGTATGTCATTTAAGATACACCATATTGCAACATCCTTTTCAGCCAGTTGCCATAATGGCTTTATGCGAGGAACCATATTTTCATGAATCTTATCAAGAATAGGGGAAAACTTTGTAAATTTCTGTCGATCATTACGGGCAAAAGTCATTAAAAATGATTGTATTTCATCATCCAGATTATGGCCTGTTGCTATTTTATCGCAATGATACTTATCTGATATTTTGTTTAATAGGTATCTGCGATATATTCCACAGGGCATACAGCTACTGCTGAATAATGATGAAATTTCATCTAGATTATAACCAAATTCTTCCTTGAATGAAACAATATTCAATGGAATTTTCAATTCTTTACAATTTGTTATTGCAGTTTTGATTCCATTCTCACGATAACCTGCTATTCCTTCATCTACACATACGGCAGTAATTTTAAAATCAATGTCATTTTCTTTTTGGTATTGGTTAATCATATGCAACGTCAAGATACTGTCTTTTCCACCAGAGACTCCAATCATAATATTATCATCTTCACAGATAAGCTTATAATCAGTTATTGTTCTAAAGACATTTTCTTTAACATAATTGTTGAATGTTTCTTTATCAAGTTTCATAAAATTATAACCATCAATTTAATTTTAAAAAAAAGTATAAAAGGGTATATTTATAATAATTCATTTGCAGCTTTTTTAACAGCTTCAATAACAGTATCTAAATCGTTAGTTGTAAGGGATGGATGTACTGGTAATGATATTACTTCACTTGCTGCACGTTCTGCTTCAGGACAATTTCCAGTAATGCCTAAATTTTGATAGTATGGCTGTTTATACAATACAATAGGGTAATGGACTCCAGTTCCAATTTCTTCTTTAGTTAAGAATTCCCTAAATTCATCTCTTTTGCTAGCAACTCTTATAGTATATTGGTGGAATACATGGTATGTGTCCTCTGCAACTTCAGGGGTAGTGACTCCTTCAACATCACTTAGTCCTTCATTGAGGTATTCTGCATTTTCATTTCTTTTCTGGTTAAATTCATCAATATGTTTTAGTTGACAACGACCAATACTGGCAGCAATATCTGTCATTCTATAGTTATATCCTAATAATGATTGTTCATATCTTTTACTTTCACCATGAGCTCTAACCATACCTGATTTTTCTGCTAATTCATCATCATTAGTTGTAACCATTCCACCTTCTCCGGTTGTCATGTTTTTTGTAGGATAAAAACTGAAACATCCTAAATCTCCAATGCTTCCGATTTTTTTACCTTTGAATTTACAACCATGAGCTTGTGCAGCATCTTCGATTACTTTCAAGTCATGTTTTTGTGCTATTTCCATAATTTCATCCATCTGTGCTGCTTGTCCATACAGGTGAACTGGTACAATGGCTGTTGTTTTATCAGTAATTTTTTCTTCAATTTTTTCCGGATCTAAATTGAAAGTTTTAGGGTCAATATCCGCATATACTGGTTTTGCACCGGAATATAATATTGAGTTTGATGTAGCTGCAAATGTGAATGGTGTTGTTATAACTTCATCTGCCTCTTTAACTCCTGCTGCAACGAGTGCTGTGTGTAATGCTGTTGTTCCGGAACTTGTTGCAATTGCATGTTTTGCTTGGGTATATTCAGCAAATTCTTTTTGAAATGCATCTACTTGTGGACCCTGTGCTAACATTCCTGATTTTAATACTTCAGTTACTGCTTCTATTTCTTCATCACTAATGATTGGTTTAGCAATATTTATCATAGTCTTTAACACCTTTATCTTTTTATATAACTAAAAAAAAAGTTCTTATTTACTTAATTGTCATTATTTTCATATTATCTCTTATATTAATATTTGATGAATAATATTCCTAATTATGTATCTCTTTTTTATACTATAAAAGAATTCTTAAAATAATATTAAATAATTACTACTTAAATTGTTGCATCTTAAAAACTGTTAATGGCGATTAATGGTATTATGACTAAAATAAAATTATACTCAAATAAATTCCATGTTAAAATCAGGAAAAAACTATCTCTGCAAATGTTTTCATGAAAAAATAATAATACTCATATCCTATAAAAGAATAATATTATATTAGTATTATACAACTTTGGAGATTGGGGAGTTGCTTTACAGATTCTATTTTTGGATTTGATTATTTAAGAGGCCTAATTTCCTATTGATAAGTTGTTGAATAAAAGTTAGTTATAACATTAAATCATTTATTTGGGAGTACAATTATGGATACACATTTTATAGAAGAAGGATTAGTTAAGATTCAAGTACCTGACTATGAAAAAGTTTCATCAGAAGCTCCTGTTTTCTACAATCCTGTAATGGAATTCAACAGGGACATATCTGTTGTAGTTATTAATCAGTATAGAAAACAGTTGGATCATGATATTATTATATGTGATGCTTTTGGTGGAACGGGTATAAGGGGTGCAAGATATTCCAAGGAAATTGAAGGGGTAGAAAAGGTGGTTGTTGGAGATGTAAATCCTTTGGCTGTCAACCAAGCAAAAGCTAATATGCAATTAAATAATATTTCAAATGTTGAAGTTGAAAAAAATGATGCTAATATATTATTGCAATCAAATAAAGGCTTGTTTGACGTGGTGGATATAGATCCCTTTGGTACGCCTGCTATGTTTCTTCAGTCAACAGCTGCAAATATTAGGCCAGGAGGTTTAATTTGTATTAGTGCTACGGATACATCTGCATTATGTGGTACTTATCACGATCCATGTATTCGTAAATATGGGGCAAATCCTCAAAAAACTGAATATTGTCATGAAAATGGAATACGTATACTGATTGCTGCAACAGCCCGTAATTTGGCCGTAAATCAGAAGTATTTGCATGTTTTATTTTCACATAGTACTGAACATTATATGAGAGTTTATGCAATTGTTCAAAGGGGTGGTAAGAAGACCAATGAATCCTTAAATAATGTGGGTTTTGTTGCACATTGTCCTGAATGTCTTAATAGGGAATTGTTTTATGGTTATTCTCCATCAATAGTTGATGAATGTCCATGTTGTGGCCATAAATATGATATAGCAGGTCCTTTATGGCTTGGAAAATTATGGGATAAGGAATTTCTCAAATCTATGATGGAAACTGCAGAAGATTTGAGTTTAAATAAAAAATCTGAAATATTGGATCTATTCACTAAATGTTATAATGAAGCAGATGGTCCGGCAACCTTTTTTGATATTCATAAATTATGTAAAAAACTAAAAATAAGTGCTCCAAAAATAAATGATGTCATGGATGAGATTGAATCAAGAGGATACTTCATATCCAGAACTCATTTCAAGTTAACGGGTATGAGAACGGATATTCCAATCAATGAATTAAAGGATATAATTAAAGAAGTTAAGGAAAAAAACAGCTAATTTTATTTTTTAAAAAAAAGTATAATGTAGATTTTAATATCTACATTTATTCATAATTTAACATATTATGTGTGTAATAATATTGTAATTCTGATGCATGTTCTATTTCATATGATCTGTATGGGTTGTTGAAGTAAGGGAATATTGATCCGGTAGCCGCATGTAAAATTCCACCGAGGTGTCCGAATTCTTTACAGCATACTTGGTAGTATAATGGGAATCCGCAACCTGGATTTATGAATATACTTCCTTCACGAACAGTTCCATGCCATACCATAGGTATTGGTCCTTTCTGTTGATTACTGTCTGCAAATTCTAGTACTCTTGCCCATGCATCTTCAAATTTATCGTATATTTCACCATCTACTTTATAATCCCATTTATCATTCGGAACTCCATGTAATCCATAGTCTATAACTTGTCCCCAATCAATATTTACTTGTGCTCCTGCAGTATCCATAAATGCCATTTCAATTATGTATGTATTTCCATTCATGAAATTTCTATAATTTGAACTACCTGCGTAGTGTAAAACGATGGCACATTTGGAATCTCTTTCTTGAGCGTATTGAGCTAGCAGATTTGCATGTACATGACCGGGATACATGTCGGGATTTGCAATTTTTACAAATGCTAATCTTCCTAGTGGTTCTATGTCGTCAGATGTTGAACTTGATGCAACATATATCAAACCTACTAGTAGAAATATTACAATTATGAATGATACATACCATTTCATTTATTTTCACCATTTTGTTATAAATTTTTTTTCATTATTATTTAATAATGTTTGTATTTTATAGTTATTAAAGGATTATTATTTTTTTTATTAGTTTGTTGTAATTATCATTATGTTTTCAATGTTGTATTTTGGTATATTTTTTTTAGTTTCGGTTATAATCTACTTTATATCTATTTTTAACTAATAATTCTATCTTATTTAATAATGTCTAAATGGGCTATTTTTGATTTTTTTTAAATTTTTAATTTATATCTTTTCAGTTATTTTATTAACTTTGTTAAGTTTTAAAAGTAAAAATTTAGAAATGATAAAATCTTTATAAATATTATAGACATCTACTGTTATTTTTCAAAAGGTTTATATACTAATCTATCTAAAATAATATCATAGGAAAATTCAAATCATAGCTAATTTCATTACCATTTATTAACGGAGTAATGATAAGAAAGGGGATAACTATGGAAGAACTAAGAAAAAACAATGAAAATATGGCAAATGTCTCAATGGACGTACTTGATAAGAGAATTTTAGACTTATTAAGTAATGATGGACGAAAATCCTACCGTAAAATTTCTAGGGAATTAGGAGTATCTGTAGGAACAATACACAATAGAGTAGATAAATTAACAAAATCCGGTATAATCAATAAATTTGTACCTGTAATAGATCATGAAAAATTAGGTTATAATCTAACTGCACTCATTGGTCTTGAACTAAAAGGTGGAACAATATCATCTATAGTGGATAAAGAAATATTTAAACATAATTTACTTGCAGTTTATGATGTAACAGGACAATTTGATTCTATAATGATTGCTAAATTTAGGGATACATTTGAATTAAATGAGTTTATTAAATTATTACTGGCTGAAGAACCTGTTGTTAAAACATATACTCATACAGTACTAAACATTGTAAAAGAAGAATTAAACTCATCTATGATTAAATTTGATTAAATTTTTTTTCTGATAAAGAAAGATCTTTATCAGTTTACTCTTTTTACTTTTAAATTGGATATTTTTTTTATTTTGTGCTTTCGACATTTTATTATTTTTTTTTGAAAAAATTAATAATACATCGGATTTAAGATTCTAGATCTTTAATTTAAAAAATGTTCTATTTTGAAATTAACACATACTACCAAAATCATTTTTTTTATGTATCTATTTTTTTCTTATTCAAAAAAAGAAAATACTAAAAAAATCTAATATACTATTATTATAAAGATGAAAATAAATATTCATAAAATTTATTAAAAAAATCATTAAATTATTTAATTAAAATTCAAGAATAATATAACATGGAGGAATTGAATATAATGTCCATTTGTGAATTTCCAGATACTCAAGACAAACAACCGGACATGCCGTTATCACTTACAAAGGTAGGAGTAACAGGTGTGAAAAAATTATTAAAAATTAAGCGTGATGAAAAAAGACCAATAATATTATTGCCAACATTTGATGCTTATGTGGATTTGCCAAGTACACAAAAAGGTGTTCATATGTCACGAAATCCTGAAGCAATATCTGAAATAATAGATGAGGCAGTAAATGAACCGGAAATTCATATAGAAACATTATGTGCACATCTTGTAAAAAGATTACTTGAAAAACATGAATATGCAACTCGTGCAGAAACTGAAGCGCGAGGGGAATATATTATAAATAAATTATCTCCAGTATCTAATAAGAAAACCCAAGAAACAACACAAATAATTGCACGTGCTGTGGCAACAAAGGATGATAATGGGGATATACATGTTCAAAAAATGATAGGTGCAGAAGTAATTGGAATGACCGTATGTCCATGTGCTCAGGAATCAATAATTAAAGATTCTAAAGAAAAGTTGCTGGAATTTTTAGATGAAGAAACAGTTGAAAAAGTCATAGATTCTGTTACTTTTGCTTCACACAATCAAAGAGGACGGGGAAGCATATTACTTGAAGTATCAGAAAATCAAGATGTAAATGTTGAGGATTTAATAAATATTATACAAGATTCAATGAGTTCTCCGGTATGTGAATTATTAAAAAGACCTGATGAAAATAGAATTGTAACTAATGCACATAAAAATCCTGTATTTGTAGAAGATTGCGTAAGAAATATGACATCTGGCATACTTGAAAAATATTCTAATCTTCCAGATAGTTCTATGGTAACAATCAAACAAGTCAACGAGGAAAGTATACATCAACACAATGCATTTGCACAAAAAAATGCATCTTTAGGTCAATTAAGAAAAGAAATTTATGGAGATGAATAATATGGAAGTAATAGAAATTGCAAGAGAAATAATGGAAAATCTAGGAGTTTTTAAAGGTTCTAAACCAGTCGTAAACAATGCTGAAGCGATGATTATTAAAGGAATGACTCATGAAAGATTAGAAAAAGATGAAATTGTTCCAACCATAGAAGAATTATATAAAAAAATGAATATAAAACGTGTATACTTAGAATCTAAAAGTGCAAGAACTATAACTGATAGAATAGACAAGAAATTCAGAAAAGTAACTGAAGTATATGATCAGCCAAATGGAATTGAAGGAATTGAACGTTTAAAAAATACATTTGAAATGACGGGATTTATAGCAGATTATGTTATAGGAATAACTGAAGAAGATATAGCAGTTTATGTTGTAATGTGGATGGACAATACAGGTTTTGGACCTCGTTTTGTAGAAACAATGGTAGTTCAATTAGATCCTGAAAATGAAAATGATAATGCGTTCTAAGTATTATCATAGACTTTTTATTCCTTTTTATTATCTTAAAGAAAAAAGATAAAATAAATAGAAAAAGTGTTTAATAATTTTTCAAGTAAACTAATTCCCGTTATATCGGATACAAATTCTTATTTTTTTGTTCTTAAATATTCTTATTACATTCTTTTAAATATAATGGATAAATCATTAAATATGAGGCAATATTTAAAGAAGTAATATTTTTTTAGCTAAATATGTCTAAAATTGCAAATTAAATAGGGATTAATAATCTGAATTCAATATGTATAAAAGAGGATTTTAAAATGCATAATCTATTGTCAAAACAAGAAGCCCGTGAAATGTTGGATTATGGTATTGTGGATATACTTCAAATAATAAAGGAAGTTAATTTAAAAAGAACATCAAATAATATCACGTATTCCAAAAATATTTTTCTACCTTTAACACATATCTGTCAAAATAACTGTGGCTATTGTACATTTAAAGAGACTCCAGAACAAACAGACAATCTCTTGATGAATCCCCAAGATGTTTACGTCATTGCAAAAAAAGCAAGAGATTATAATTGTACTGAAAGCTTATTCACATTTGGAGAATCAGCAGATAAAAATGATTTAGTTCTAAAAAAACTCGATGAATATGGATATGATTCCATGGTAGAATATGTCTACCATCTATCAAAGGTACTACTAAACGAATATGAAATCCTTCCACATACCAATATGGGCATCATTACAAGAAATCAGTTATCTAAATTGTCAAGAGTAAACGCATCAATGGGATTGATGCTTGAGACAACAAATAAAGAATTGCTAAAAACAATAGTACATCAGGAAAGTCCTAGCAAAGATCCCAAAAAACGCTTAAAACTAATTGAAAATGCAGGTTGTGAGAAAATACCGTTCACAACAGGATTACTTGTAGGAATAGGCGAATCAAAAGATGACCGTATAGATTCCTTATTTAAGTTACGAAAAATTCAAGATAAATATGGTCATATACAAGAGATTATACTACAAAATTTCAAGCCTAAAGAAAACATTCCCATGGCTGATTATCCAGAACCTCCAATAACGGATTTAATAAAATTAACATTATTATCATCATTAATGTTTCCTGATGTAAGTATCCAGATTCCACCAAATCTTAACGATGGACTGGTACCCATTTTTACTCTTATGGGAGCAGATGATTTTGGAGGAATATCTCCATTAACAAAGGATTACATAAATCCAAATGACAAATGGCCAAGAATAAATGATTTAGAAAGACAATTAAGAAATATAAATTATACCTTAAGTGAACGACTACCTGTCTATGATAAATATATTAATAGGGAGTACTTAAGTCAAGAGGTATATGATAAAGCAATAAAAATTAAAAAAAGAAATGGAATTAATTAACCTTTATGTCTACAACAGTATGATGAACACCTGGAGAGTACTTCTTAATGCTACGTTTATTAAGAACTTCAATATCTCTTCCTTGTTTTTTAGCAGCATCTTTTACTCTTTCAACAGGTCTTGTAAATAGGATAGGTTCCGGGGTAGACTCATGATAATGGATGATGCCACCTTTTTTCAGATATTTAATGGCACTATCCAGGTAATGATGTGTGGTTCCGATATAACCCATCATAATTCTATCGGCAACATGATCAAACTCTTGAAGATTGCAGTCACCAAGAATTGGTTCTACAATATCTTCAACTTTATTTAATTTTATGTTTTCACATAAAAAGTTATAGGAGACAGGATTAATCTCTATTGCATAAATCTTTTTAACATTAGAATGAACAGCCATGGGGATAGTAAAATATCCAATTCCTGCAAACATGTCAATGATAGTTTCATTGTCTTCAGGAAGAGTACTCATTCTTTTTCTTTCACCAGTATTGCCCTTAGACCACATTACCTTAGCAACATCTATCTTAAATTTACAATAGTTTTCCTTATGAATTGTTTCTGTTCTATCACCATAAATTATTGTAACATTCGGTTCTCTTTTTTGTCCATGAATCGTACCGATTTTCACAATATTCTTTACATATGGTAATTTCAGTATCTCTTCCATATTTTCAGGTTCTTTTTTAACGACTAATATATCTCCTATCAATTTACCCTTCATAATAATGACCGTCAATATTTTTTTTAATTTATTCTTACACCCATATAATTAATTAATTCAATAAGATCCTCAAAGGCAAATAATTCCTGTTTAAGAACATCTTCTTTAGTTAATGTTCCACTCATTTCACCATCCATTGTCAGCATATCAGGTCCTCTATGTATCAGCCTAAATTTTCCATCTTTGCGGAAGACTTCCTCTGCAACCATATCGTGCACAAAACATCTGCCTGGAATTATAACAGTATCCTTTACCTCATTTAAATCAATTTCTCTAAGGTCCTGCTCTGTTATTAAACATGCAATTTCTTGTTGGGTAGCGATAATATTCACATGTTCTGATGCACCAATGTTATCAAATATTTTCTGAATATATGGGGCCGATATTTTACTGGTAATGATAGTTGCCTCTGCTTTGATTGGTGTTAATATTTCAAGATATTCTTTATTTTTATCCTTGGATAATGCATAAGGCGTATCATTGTCAGGATCACATACGGGAGTGCCTGTAACTTTTAAATGAAATTCCTTTGCAGTTTCCCTTACTATCTGTTCAAATTCATTAATGTTTTGTTCCTGTATGCCCGGAATAATAGGATCGCTATTCAAGATTAATCCCTGATTTCTGGTATTTGCAAATCTCATCAATATCAATGCTTTTGCACCCCATGACTCTAAGTCAGCGCATGTTTTTCTAAGTTCTTCTCCATCATTTACGCCTGGAATAATGATTGATGCAGCATGAACATCACAAGTTTCACAAAAAGTTTTCAACGCTTCAATAGAAGCATCGGGCGTAGGATCATTCATCCATTTTTTTCTAAGTGTAGCATCTGTAGAAAATGCAGTATATGTGGTTTCAATTACGCCATTATTTATAAGCTTGTCCACAATTCTTGCATCATCAATTCCCTTTCCACTAGTATAACCAAGATGTGTAGCTAATCCCATGTCATGTATTGCCTTGGTTAATTCCAATAATTGTGGATAACAGCTAACATCACCGTCACCGGTTATATTTACCATAGTATTTTGTGGTAATTCTTTCTGAAATATATCAGTTTGTAATGCAGATAATACTTGAAAAGCCGGGAGATAATCACGTGTCATATTCGTATCAGTAGTACAATGACTACAACCAATTTGTCCGGGAGGACAATGTTTACAACCTAGTATTTTGGTTTCTTTAACATTTTTAAAATAACAATAGTTACAAAAACCTCTACAATTTTTACCAGGTATTCCTCCAACATCAGCCATAATTTGCATAAATAATTATTTCTTTATAATTAGTTTTATGTTTATCTATAAATTTTTTCATACAATAATTATTCCTTTCTTGATGGACTGATTAATAACTGCTAATTTAAATTCATAAAGGTCTGTAATTGACTGGAAAAACTTTATCAATAATGTAATATTTAAAAATAGAAATAATAATGAAGTCATAACCAACATAGAACTCCTTTATACATTAAATCTAATCCAGAAAATATCTATATAATCAGTGTTTAAAAGATTCATGCTGTTTTCTAACATGGCACTTACAGGATTGTCTTCATTTAAATTAGCACATTGTGGAGTAAATTTTGTTGAAATGATATAATCATCAGGGGAGGTTGTTTTCAGAAATTCACCTAATACTTTTTCTGAAGTACCCATACCATATGCATATGCAGTATCCCATAGATTAAGGCCAGTTTCGATTGATTTATCATATATTGGTTTTAAATCTTCAATGTTTAATTCATTTCCAAAGGTATTATCGTTTCCCCATGCCCATGCTCCTAGAGCAATTTTTGGTAATTTCCTATTTTCATTCATAATATCACTTATAGTATACTCTGAAAGATAGGCTATAAAACTTTAAAGGGACATGAATGACACATAAATATTGTTGGTAATAATAATTCTTGATACTTATTAAATTTGGTGATTTATATAAAATATTTTTAACACAAGAAAAAAAATTAAGTGTATATTATAATAATGTTTTTTGTAGTATATTAAGAAAATCCGAAAAAAAATATAACTTATTATCTTCATATATGTATATAATAATAAAAAAAAGATTTAAAAAATAGTTGTAATAATTTAAGATAAGGTTGTTTTTTTATGATAGGAAAAAGTACACATATTGTGGATTGTCGTGAAACAAGAGGAATTGGTGAAGGGGGCGGAATTGCACAACGTGGAACATATGCTCAATGTGGTGATGATCTTCTTGCTGTTGCAATGAGTCCTGGACGAAGACATATTACAAAACCAGTTTGTGAAATAACATTTGCATTACGTGAAGCAAATATCCAGACAAGTACACTAGTTCTTGATGCAGGATCTGGTGTTCCTAGAGACACGCCTTCTGGTGGAGGACAAGGATTATTTGGTGTAACACCAAAGGAAATTTCACAAATGAATAGACATAAAGTAGTTGTTATACACTTTGGTGGAGTAAAAAATCATATCATATACAAGGCTCGTCATGTACTACGTAATATTAACAAACCAGTTATTATAATAGCACAATATCCTGTTGACTTTGAAGATTTTGCACGTATTGGTGTTAAAACAGCACAAGTAATGCCTGAAAAAGTTGAAACAAAAGGTACAATAGTAGAATTAATAACTGATGTTATTCGTGGAGAAACATGTACACAACAAAAGTTAGATGAAATAATAAGTAAAGTAGAAAATGCCATTCAAAAATATGGAAATTAATTAAATTGAGGTAACTACATGGATATAATATTTAATCTATTATTAGTTACAGTTATGGGGTTAATTGCAGTTATTGCAGGTATGTTTGAGGATTTGGAATCTGATGTTGCATCAACCAGTAATCCAAATTCACAAGTACAACTTGCACCTCAAGTAGGAAAATTACATAAACTATTTAATAGAGCAGTATCTGGTGAACCATTACTAGTCGGTACTATGGCAACTATTGCTGGAACAATATGTTACTGTCTATTAACAAGTAACACTTCAGTAATTTTCGCACTATTAATTTCAACATTAATCGCTACAACAATTCAGGTAATTTTTTCTATAACTTCCTATATGGGTAGAATTACTAGTCAGGCATTATATAATCAACCTTTATTTATGGATATGTTGATTAAACATCTTCCAACAATGGCTGCACATGCTTTTATAAATCTATTTTCAATATTATTATTATCTTACATAATGGTCTACTTATTAAATCCTCCTATAGCATTAACATTACCTATTACAACTGCATTTCTGGGCATTGCTCTGGGTTCAATAGGGTCTGCTGTTGGAGATATCCATTATGGTGCAGAAAAATTATATCAGACATTTGAATTTGGTGCAGGAATATCAGTATCTAACAATGGAAATATTACAACAGTTTCACCATTAGGTTCTAGGAATTCAATTGATGTAGTTGAGTTTTGTTCTAAATTTGCAGGTCCTTTGACTGGATTATGCTTTGGAATAGTTATTTTCCTAAGCTTTTGGATTACTATGGTATTCGGAATAGTTTATGGATTAATAGTCAGTTTAATATTAATAATATTACTTGTGGTTATAAACATGCTGTTAGAACGTAAATCACGTAATATGTATGGTGAATATGAAAAATAATTTGGAGAATAAATTATGATTGCATTATTTATTAGTATAATTGTCGGTGCAACTCTTATTGGTATTGGTGTTCATTTCATACCGGTAGGTGGAGCTCCAGCAGCATTATCAACAACAGCTGGAATTCCTACAGGTGCACCTATGATAACAATAGGTATGGGAATCACAGGAATTCTTGTCACTTCCAGTGTTATTGGTCAATCACAACTAATAGTATTACTGTCAGGTGCTACCAGTTCAATGATAATGATGGCAGTAACCATGTTATTTTCAAATATTGTTCATGTTTATGGTGTAGGAGTACCAATATCCTCCCAGTCATTTGAAAAAGATCCGATAACTGGTTTTTCACAAGAAAATTATGTTAGTCCAGGTACTACAGGTCATGGAATACCAACAGTTTCTTTTATCAGCGGATTATTCGGAGCATTACTTGGAGGATTGGGTGGAAGTTTAGCATATTACTCAATATTTAATCATATTCTAATTCATTCATCCATAACCGATAATATTGGTACGATAGCAGCAGTATTTGCAGTATTGTTATTTTTTATCATAGCAGTAATATCATCATATAATATTGGTGGAACAATTCAGGGATTTTATGATAAGAAATTTAAAACTAAGATTGTACCTGGTGCAATATCTTGTTTCTTAGTTTCAGTAGTATTGTCAATATTTTATGTTATAATATTGGGAGGAATTTAAATGGCAGATGATTTAATACCCTCACAGATTATAACTCTAATATCAATTATCGGTTCCTTAATATGTATTTATCTTAGTCAGTTAGAGTTTGGTGGGATATTTTCCATTATAGCAACAGCTCTTTCTGTAGTGCTTGGAACTAATACGTTAAGATTCATTGGAAAATACAGTTTGGGTACTGGAATACCATCAATAATTTATATGTTAACTGCCTCTGGTTTAATATCATTTATTGTTGGATTGACATTTTCTTCAAGAATTGGACAGCCAATCTTAATGCCTATTATTGCATTATTGGCTGCAGCTATAATTGCTTTGATAATATCAATGATTTGCAGATATATCTTCAAAATAGAGGTTGAAATATTAACTGCTTCATTTATTAAAATATCAATAGCATCAATGCTTGCAATATTATCCGGTAGTACTTTAATAGCAACAGGAATTGATACAACATTGATAATGGATTCTGTGATAACTAATGGACTAATAATATTCCTGATGTTTGCAGTTGTCATGTCAATACAAAATCCATATAATTCATGTATGGGTCCTAATGAAGATCAATACAGGACATTATTCTTGGCACTTGCCAATATTTTCCTGTTCTTATCAATAATATCAATAATCAGCAGTTTAAACTCAGCAGTATGGTATATTTATTTAACTATATCAATAATTGGATGCATAATAAGTTTATACAAATATTTCAAATATACTAAAATGCAAGCAGCATCAGTCAGATGGTATGGTTTATGGTCAAATAACGATGAAGGTGATTATTAATGGTTAATGAAATTTCTAATATTATCATTGATGATGAATTGGTCTTGAATGTAGATACAGGAGTAATCGGTTCAAAAAACAATCTTCCAAAAGAAAATACGTTTGCTCACGATGAATTATTGGAAAGAATTGACAGAGTAGAATATGCAATAAAAGACTTGGAAACTTCATTGGATCCTCATACAACATCCAGATTATCTAAGTCGGGACGTGAAGGAATATATCTTACTCAAGGATTATTCACTAATGTAATAATAGGTATGATAATTGCATTAGTACTTATAATATTACTAGTATAATGGTGGTATGGTAATGGTAGAACAAGTAGAAGTAATAGATGGATGGCCATTAGAAACAGGAGATTATGCTGTAGGTGATGGTCAAACACCAGTGGCAGTTGTTACATTAGGTTCCAAGATGAATGATGATGTTGTGGCAAGAGGAGCTGCAATTGCAGGACCGTTACATACTGAGAACCTTGGAATTGAGAAAGTAGTAGCAAACACAATCTCTAATCCAAATTTACGTTTTGTCATTGTTTGTGGTTCAGAAGTACAAGGACACATCACTGGTAAAACAATGGAAGCATTATATGAAAACGGTATTGATCCTGAAAAAAAATCAATAATCGGTTCTCCAGGAGCAATTCCCTTTGTGGAAAACTTATCAATTGAAGCAGTTGAACGATTCCAGAAGCAAGTTACACTTATCAGCATGATAAATAATGAAAATCTGGATGAAATCGAAGCTAAAATACAAGAATGCATCAACAACAATCCTGGTGCTTATGAAGAAGATGCATTAATTGTAGAGTTAAATGATGTTAAAGAGGAAGATGAAGATGAAATCGTTGACACCTCAAACTTGGAAGCAGTTGGAGATGTGTCAAGTTCAGAATTGATGTTGTTGGAAGTAGATACAAGACTTAGATTTTTAAAAGCACAAATAAATGAAATAGGAAGTATGGAAAAATTCTCTTCAGGATATTATGCCGGTAAAATAGAGGGCATTGTAATAGGTTTCGGTCTAACATTAATTTTCATATTAATACTAATCTTCAAAGGAATGCTGGTATTATGAATCGACTAATGAATAATATTAAAAATTTATCCGAATCAATAGAATATAAAACACAATTAATCGGCAGAACACAAAGATTAAAAAGTGGTGTTGAATATTCAAGAATCAAAGGAATATTATTAGGTTTTACTTTAACGCTAATTATCGTAGCTGTTCCTATCATTTATTATAAGGGTGGTTTCTAATGGAAGATGAAAATGATATAAACAGTATTAATGAACGATTGGATAAGTTAGAAGAACGATTAGAAGATTCACATGGGGAATTTTCACAAAACCTGGGAAAATCAATTGGAAGAGAAGTAGGAATTTTATATGGAATTATCTTTGCATTAATTCTGATAATAATATTCATGAAATTAAATATCATTTAATAAAAGGGGATAGGAAGATATGTTTAAATTTGAGAAAAAACAAGAAGTATTTGACATATATGGCGTAAAAGTTGGAGGACAACCTGGAGAATACCCTACTGTTCTTGCAGGAACAATATTTTATGCAGGACACAACATTATTTCTGATGAAAACAAGGGAATATTTGACAAAGAAAAAGCAGAAACCCTAATAAATACAATGGATGAAATGACTGATAAAACAGGAAATCCCAATATCATACAAATATTTGGTGCAACACCCGAAGCATTAATTAAATATATTGATTATATTTCCTCCATATCTGATTCACCATTTCTAATAGACTCTACATCAGCGGATGCACGAATGGCTGGTGCAGAATATGTAACCGAATCAGGACTGTCTGAAAGAACAGTGTACAATTCAATTAACATGTCAATTGATGATGATGAAATAAGCAAATTAATAGAATCAGACATAACCTCTTCAATAATCTTGGGATTTAATCCAACACAACCTGGAGTTGATGGAAAAATAAGTTTATGGGAAGATGGATCTGGAATAATGGATAAGGGACTATTGGAAATTGCAAGTGACTGTGGAATAACAAAACCCTTAATGGATGTTGCAGTAACACCTCTTGGACAAGGTGGGGGTGTAGCTGTTAAAGCAACACTAAAAGAAAAAAGTAAATGGGGATATCCTGCTGGTAGTGGAGTTCATAATGTACCCTCTGCATGGGAATGGATTAAAGACTACAAAAAAGAGTATCCTGAAGTTTGGCCTGTATGTGATATTGGTGCAAATATTGTACAGCAAATGGTTGGCGGAGATTTTGTATTATTTGGTCCTATTGAAAATACTCGACGTGCATTCACAGCATGTGCAATGACGGATATGTTTATAGCAGAAGCCAATGAATCAATAGGCATTACTCCTGTGGATTCACATCCTTATAAAAATTTATTATGATAACATGACTTTTGACCAAATAAAATTAGAATCAATAGATATCAAGGATATTAACAGTAAATTTTATACAGTATTATCTGTGGAATTGGGTAATACTACTATAAAATCCATTATAACAACAACCAATATTAAAAATAACAAGAGTTATCAGTTAATTAAACTTGTAAGATTAACACGTAATATCCGCAGGCCTAAGACTGATGAAGATATTTTTGGACATACTATCTGGGATAAGCCATTGTCTAAAGAGGCAATTGAAGATGAAATAAGTAGCATAATATTGGAATCTCTCAGTAAGATATCATTAACTGTTGATGATTTGGATTTTGTTGTTCGTTCTACGGGTGTTGTTGCAATTTCATCATTATCTCATGAGATTGATGTAATTATTAAGGCATTATCTGACGGTTGTTTAAATGCAGGTATTAAAGTTTCTCAGATGACAGCACCCTTTTCATTAAATAACATTCCAGAACATATAAGAAAACACTCCTTTTTTAATAATATCCAATTTGATGGATCAGTAGTAAGTGTAAAAGCTCCAAATACTAGTGGAATTGCCGCAAATGAAATGGAGGGGGAATTAGTAACTGCAGGCATTAAACTTGCATCAAAGATGTCATCTATTGATTATCGTAATCCAGTTATATCCATTGATATGGGAACTACTCTTGCAGGACAGATAATTGACGATAAAAAACCTTATGCTAATATGATATGTAATTTTGTAGGTCTTGCCGGTGGGATAATGGATGTGATTTTAAGGGGCAGTGACATAATAAATGAAAACGAGTCAACAATAGATGTGGATTTTAATGAAAATTCTCATGATTTAAACATGCAGTTGATACATGAAAATACAATTAAATTACATCAATTCATTGATGTAATGCAAGTACCAAAAGATGTGGATGAATTTGGTCATGTAGCCGTATATCAACAACACAATTCTGATACAAATGTCACTTTAATCGGTTCACAAATAAACAATCAAGAACAAATAATAGAAACATTCTCACAATTAAGTAGAAATTATACAAAAGAAGAATTAATGATACAAGTGGATGATTTCTATGCCTATCTAATAAAAAGATTAATCGAAAAAACAATAGAACTAGGACTATTTCCACAAAATGCTATATTGGGAATTACAGGAAGATCTGGAATAACAGGCAATAAACCATTTTTAATAAACAGTTATCTTGAAGATAAAGTTTCACAAATAATATTTGTAGAAGATGGACTTGCCTTGGGAGCTGTGATGATGGCAAGATGTATGAATTCCTTGGGAAATCCTATTGATCCTATAGGGGGTTCCCATAAAGGTATCTGCATAATGCAACAAAGGATTCAATTGAACAATAAAAATTAATATTTCATTTTTTTTCTAACTTACTATTTCTTGTTTACACTTTAAATAACTTTTTTTTAAAAAATAATTGGGGAAGAAGTGGGATTATTGTAATTTAGCACCAGCCATTTCCTCTAGTTTCATAATTCTATCTGCAGTAGGAGGGTGTGTTGCAAATAATTTTTTCAAGGAACTTGCAGCATTTCCAAATGGATTCATAATGAACATATGAGCATCAGTAGGTCTTGCATCATTCATTGGATTTTGAACCAATCCAAATTCTATTTTTCTAAGAGCACTGGCCAATGCCAATGGATTGCCACATATTTCAGCACCTGTGGCATCTGCACGATATTCTCTTGAACGGCTAATAGCAAGTTGTATGATACTTGCAGTTAAAGGTCCTATAATAGAAATTAATATTCCACTAATTACATTACCCATATTGTCATTATCTGAAAATATGAAAGCCCATCTTGCCATATATGCAGTATAAGAAATTAAAGCCCCAATTGTTGCAGCTACAGAACTAATTAAGATATCCTTATTTTTTATATGGCCTAATTCATGTGATATTACGCCTCTTAATTCGTCTTCATTTAATAATTGTAAAATACCTGTAGTAACAGCTACAACTGCATGGTCTTGATTACGTCCTGTGGCAAATGCATTAGGTTCACTGCTTTGAATAACTGCAATTCTTGGTTTTTTAATGCCTGCTCTATTTGCTAAATCACCTACAATCATATGTAAATTAGGGGATTCCTGCTCTGATACAATTTGTGCATTATATGCTCTAAGTGCTATGGAATCGGATTTAAAATAGGACATGAAGTTCATGACTATCGCTATTAGTAAACCTACTGTTAAGCCTAAAGATCCTATGTTGAATATGCTTCCAATAAATCCAAATATAATTATCATTATTACAGATAATACACTTAGTAATATAACTGTCTTTAGATTTTCAAACATTTAAATCACTTGAATTATTTTTTCTTCATTTAAATTTATTTTTTTTATTATTTATTTTCTTCTCTTTTTAATTTATTTTTTCTTACTATATTATCTTTTTCATATATGTATTAAAAACTAATTAAATATCCTATTTTCACATTCATTTAATTTTGTAATTTAAATTTTATATAAATAAAATTATTAACACTAAACAACCATATATTTAACTAATAAAATAAAATAATTCAAGATAAACAGAGGGTTTTAATGACAACTGCATTAGTAATGGCGGGTGGATTGGGAACAAGAATGGATTTGGATATTGAAAAACCATTAATTATATTAAATGGCAAACCTATGATTGAATACGTTGTTAGAGCTTTGCTAGAATCTAAATATGTTGATAATATACTAGTAGCCGTAAGTCCTAATACTCCAAATACGAAGGAATTTTTAAAAAAATTTCCAGTAACCGTTATAGAAACATCAGCAAAAGGATATATTGAGGATTTATCTGAAGTATTGTCTAATAGAAAATATGTAAAAGAAGATGAAGTAATAATGACAATAGTGGCAGATTTACCATTTGTGACTGCTCAACACATAGATGAAGTATTGGAAACTTATTACTCTAGGAACAAACCTGCAATGTGTGTATCTGTTCCAGAAAAATTATTTAATGAATATGGAATCAAGCCAACATTAGTATTTGATGGATTAGTGCCAAGTGGTGTGAATATGCTTATAGCTAATACTCAAGAACAGGATCAAACAATTTACATAACAGAACATGTTGAATTGGCATTTAATATTAATACAGTGGGTGATTTAAATTTATCAAAAAATTATAATGAGTAATTTTTTTATATTTTTTTTACATAATTATATATTTAATGAAAAATAAAAATATTATTTAATATTGATTTTTTATAATCAATTTACATATTTAAAATGACTTTAGGTGGCAAATCGATGACTAATGAAAGGGAATTAATTAAAGGAGAAGAAAAAAAATGGACCGATATCCGAGGATATCAAGTAGCTACTAACAGTGCTCGTATCTTAGGCGAATTATCTGAATTAACAATTGATGAAAAAACAGGAAAAATCACTCACATAGTTATTAAAACAGATGCTGAAAGAAATGTAAATGTCAAAGGTGCTACACGTAATGGTGATGAAATTACAGTACCATTTGGTAAAGTAGAAAAAGTCGGAGAATTCATAATTGTCTCTGGATAATTATGTGATAAATAATCTATAATGATTATTTATATCTTTTTTTCTAATCCTATTTTTATTAGATTTGTTCAAAATTTATTTTGATGTCTTAATCTATTTTTTATTAAGTTCTATTTTTATAAAATTATTTTATTTTGGAGATTATATTTTTTATTTATTTCTAAAAAAAGTGTATTATGAAAGGTTTTTACATTCCTTCCATACTTAGTTCCATTAATTTTTTGGTTTCTTTTGCTAGTTCATCAGGCAATCCTTTAATATCAATATCAAGGAATCCTCTAACTATCATAGATGCTGCTTCGTCTTCGGTTAATCCACGAGCCATTAGGTATTGGATTTCATCTTCTGCAATTTTACCTACTGCTGCTTCGTGTGATAATTCCATATCTGTACATTCGCCTCTTAATTCAGGGATGGAATATATTTTTGAATCGTCAGATAAAATTAGTCCCATACATTCAAGGTGACCTCTTGCATCATGTGATTTACCAAGTAAGTCTCCTCTGGTAATGATTGTTGATTCATCATCGGATATTGCTCTTGTAATCATTTCTGATTGTGAGTTTCTACCGGATAATACTGTTCTTGATCCTTGGTCTATATTTGAATCTTCTTTACCCGCAAGTATTGATTGGAAGAATACTTTTGTATTATCTCCATTTGCATATGCTGTAGGATATGCTTGGATATTTCTTACTGGACTTGTTAATATGTAGTTTGAGATGTATGTACTGTTATCGTCCATCATAACTCCAGTTCTAGGTCTTACATTTACTTCTTTTCCCCAGTTATGTACCATGGTAAATGTTACTTTGGAATTTTTTTTCAAATAGAATTCTGAGACTCCTATGTGTGCTGCATTTTCAACGTGTGTTGCAGTTGAACATCCTGTTATGATGTTAATTTCGGAGTTTTCTTCTGCTATGATAATGTTGTGTGCTGTTTGTCTTACTTGATCATCACCAATGTACATACATGCCTGTATAGGTAGTTCCATTTTGGTGTTTGGTAAGCTTCTTATGAAATATCCACTTAATGGACTCATTTCAGTAGTTGCCGTGTATTTATCTGCATCAACTTGCATTACTTTCCACATGTAATCTGATAACCAGTCATATTTTTCAAGAGCTTGTGGTGTACTCATTATTTCTACGCCTGGATACATGTTATTTAAAAATATTTCAGATTGATCCATTTGTAAAAATGATGCAGCCCTACCTTTTTCTTCTGTTTCTATTCCAACACTGGTTAATGTTTCTTTATCTGATTTTTTCAAATCTTCTAATGAATCTACATGGTCATATGCATCTACATCCATGGTTTCATATTCTTCTAAGTCAATATCTTCTCCAATGGCTGCTTTTTTGTTTAATGCTTTTTCTGCTTTGTCTTTTATTGATACCATTTTATCCTTCTCCAAATCCTGATTTTCTAATGTCTTCCATTATTTCTTTCGGATTTCCTGTTCTTGCAATTTTTCCATCTATTAATACGTGTGCATGGGTTGCATCTACAAATCTTAATATGTAACCTAAGTGTGTAATTAATAATCCACCTTTATTGGTATTTTCTTCACCTTGGCCTAGTAATGTTCCTATTTCTTTGGATATTAATTCTACATTTTCAATGTCCACACCAGAATCTGGTTCATCAAACATTATGAAATCTGGTTGTTGTGCTAATAATTGTAGTAATTCTGATCTTTTTACTTCTCCACCAGAGAATCCTAGGTTCACATCTCTTTCTAAGAAGTTTTCATTGAGTTTGAGTTTTTCTCCAAGTTCAACTACTTCTTTATCTAATTCTTCATCACTTTTGTATTCATGTTTTTTGTCAACAATTTTTAGGATATCTTTAAGTTTAACTCCTCTAATTGCTGGAGGATTTTGGAAGGTTACTCCTAATCCGAGTTTTATTCTTTCATGAGTCTCAAGTTCTGTTATGTCTTGTCCTTTGTATATTATATTTCCATTTGTTACTTTGTAATTGGGAAATCCTAAGATTGTCATAAAAAGTGTACTTTTTCCAGCACCGTTTGGTCCTAGTAAAACGTGAGTTTCACCTTCGTTTATAGTAAGGTCTACACCTTTTAGAATCTTTTTTCCTTCTACTTCTACTTCTAAATTTGATATTTCAAGTAGCATCTAATCACCATTATTATTTGATAAAAAATAAATCTTTTCCGATTTTTTTACTTTATATTTTATTTATCATAATAAGCTATCATTTTTATATTTCTTATTGGTTATATTAATAGTGTTATATAACACTGTTATATTTACTGGGTTATTTGTCTTCTTATTAACCTCATACTTAATTCATTACTTTAGTAATTCTATTTATCCTATCAGTACTTTGATGCATTTTCTTATTTATTATTATATCCAGGTAAATTTGTCAAGGTAATTGTTGTACAATATATTATGTTAGTTTGTATTCTAATTATGGAAATATGATATATTATATTGTCAAAACTTTTTTTGCATACTACCACTTAGGGAAGAAAGATCTTTCATATATTTCATTTTTAAATAATATTTTTCTATGTGGATAAGATAATATGATAAATCACTAAATTTATTTTGATTTTCATTTTTGATACTTTAACTATATGTATGCAATTTCTTGTTTTAGGTAGACCTAAAATAAATAGCATTTTAGAGTTTTTATACTTTTTTTTAAAAAGTATTATTTATGCTTATTTTCTCAAATAAACCACTTATTAACATTTTTCCCATTGTATTTTTCATATGAAATGTACTATTATAACATGAAAAAATTCATTCATTATATTTAAAGGTTACGGTTTATCCTATTAAACAACCTTTATAATAATAGTTAAAGTGATATATTATTGTACATTATTTTAGTTTGTACATTTTTTTAATATTGTACTATGTCATCAAAAGTTAATTTAGTACAATAAACACGTGTTTAATATACATATTAAATGTAAAACATTAAGAGTCAAATGATTGTTTTTATTACAAGGAAAATAATCATGTTTTATTAATAGGAGGAAAAACAATGGCTAATGACGATATTAAAATAATCGTTTTCAGTTGTAACTGGTGCTGCTACGGTGGAGCAGATACCGCTGGAACATCAAGGATGCAATACCCACCTAATATAAGAATGATAAGAGTAATGTGTTCAGGAAGAATCGAACCTCAATTTATACTTAAAGCTCTAAGAGAAGGAGCAGATGGAGTATTCATTGGTGGATGTCACATGGGTGACTGTCACTATGATGCAGGTAACTATAAATTCGACAGAAGAATGAGATTAGTTTACAGATTATTAGATGAACTCGGAATTGAAAAACAAAGAGTACAACACGACTGGATTTCAGCTTCCGAAGGAGAAAAATTTGCTTCTACAATTAGAAGAGTAACTGCAGAAATTCAAGAGTTAGGTCCATCCCCACTCAAAGCACAATTAGCACAGGAGGAATAAGTATGGCTGAGAAAAAAAGAATAGGAACAATGTGGTTAGGCGGATGTTCTGGATGTCACATCGCTTTAACTGATTTACACGAATTATTATTAGACGTAGTAGAAGTTGCTGAATTCGAATTCAGTCCAGTACTTATGGATACAAAATATGATGAAATTCCAGAAATGGACATCGTATTAATCGAAGGTGGAATCCGTAACGATGAAAACAGAGAATTAGCTAAAGTATTAAGAGAAAAAGCTGATTTCATAGTAGCTTACGGAAGCTGTGCAGAATTTGGTGGAATTCCTGGATTAGGAAACTTACACACCAATGATGAATTAACCACTGAAGCATACATTAACTCATGCTCAACAGTTAACCCAGATGGAATAATTCCTAGTGAATCTGTACCTCACTTAGAAAGCAGAGTAAGACCATTATCTGATGTAATCAAAGTAGATGCAGCATTACCTGGATGTCCTCCAAAATCTGAAGTTGTTGCTCAAGTACTTATTGCTTTAGTATCTGGAGAAACACCTGAAATCCCAGATAACAACCTTTGTGATGTATGTGAAAGAGAAAAACCACCTATGGGAATGGCAATGGACAAAATCAAAAGACCATGGGAAGTTGGACCAACTGACAAAGATATGTGTTTAGTTCCTCAAGGAGTAATCTGTTTAGGTCCTGCTACACGTCCATTATGTGGTGCACAATGTCCATCAGTAGACACACCATGTAGAGGATGTTACGGTCCTACAGATAAAGTATTAGATGCAGGAGCAAAAATGATTTCAGCTATCGCATCTGACTATGGAGTAGAAAACGATAAAACAATCGATCCTGAAGAAGTTGCAAACCAAATTGAAGATGTAGTAGGAACATTCTATACTTACACATTACCAGCAGCTTTAATCCCATTAAAACTTAGAAACTAAATTATTTAAGTAGGAGGCCTAATTAATATGGTAGAATTAACTTTAGAACCTGTAACAAGAATAGAAGGTCACGCAAAAATTACTGTCGACCTTGATGAAGAAGGAAATGTAAAAGATACAAAATTACACGTAATGGAATTCAGAGGATTTGAAAAATTCTTACAAGGAAGACCAATTGAAGAAGTTCCAAGAATCGTTCCTAGAATTTGTGGTATTTGTGATGTACAACACCACTTAGCAGCAACAAAAGCTTGTGATCAAGTATTTGGATACAATGATGATGAGATATTACCAACTGCTTACAAAATGAGAGAAATCATGAACTGGGCATCTGTAATGCACTCACATACATTAAGTTTCTACTTCTTATCTGCACCTGACTTCATAGGTGGAGCAGACAGAAAAACAAGAAACGTTTTCCAAATCATCAAAACACACCCTGAATTAGCTAAAAAAGCTTTAGCATTAAGACACCACTCACAAGATATCGTAACAGCTATTGGTGGAAGACCTATTCACCAAGTATCAAACACTCCTGGTGGAATCACCACTGAATTAACTGATGAAGAACAAAAAGACAATTTAGTAAAAGCTCAAAAATCCCTCGAACTTTCATGGGATACTTGGGAAGCAGCACAACCTATCTTTGAAGAAAACATTGACTTAATCAAAACATTAGGTTACGTTGAAACATACCACTGTGGTTTAGTAGACAAAAAAGATGGTAGCTGGGACATGTACAATGGTAATGTAAGAATGGTTGACAAAGAAGGTAAAGAATATGCTGAATTTGCACCACAAGATTACACAGACTACATGGCAGAAGGAGTAAAACCATACTCATGGTTAAAATTCCCATACATCAAAGACATCGGATATCCTGAAGGTGTATACAGAGTAGCACCTCTATCAAGATTAAACGCATGTAAAAAAATGCCAGATGCAGCTCCTGGTGCACAAGACTTACTTAAAGAATTCAGAAGCACATTCGGTGACTGTCCACAAGAAACTTTATTATTCCACCCTGCAAGACTTATTGAATTAGTCGCATCATCCGAATTAGCAGTAGATGGACTTGAAGGTGACTTAAGTGGAGAAAAACGTCCTGGTGCAATTGACCGTGAACAAATCACCGGTGAAGGTGTAGGTATAGTTGAAGCATCAAGAGGTACTTTAACCCACCACTACCAAACCGATGAAAACGGTTTAGTAACCAAAGCTAACATTATCGTAGCTACAGTACAAAATAACCCTGCTATGGAAATGGGTATTCAACAAGTCGCTAACACATACATCAAACCTGGTGTAGAAGTAGATGACAAAATATTCAACCTAATGGAAATGGTTATTCGTGCATACGACCCATGTTTATCATGTGCAACTCACCAACTCGATACTCAAATGAGATTATCCACAGTTGAAGTATACGACCACATGGGTAACTTAGTACAAAAAATATAAGTATAAAATCTAAAAATACTAACTTCATTCGAAGTTATACTGTAAAGAATTAGAGTTTTACTCTAATTCATTTCTTTCAAATATTTAAATTAGTTATTACTAATTAATAGGGTATTGTATTTAATATAATATTTGTTTGTCGCATCTTTTGAACAAATTATGACTAAAATAATACAAATAATAGGGAAATATAGGAATATGATTAGATTAATCTAAGATTATTACCTATAATTTTATTTTTTTACAATCTTTTTTT
>SUTR01000087.1 GCA_015062825.1 Methanosphaera stadtmanae | reverse complement strand
CACATAACTAGGTCAATAATACAACCAAGTTGCATTATACTGATTTAAAGGAGAAGAAAATTGCTTGTCGCACTTATTCATGCATATAACGAAATAAAATACACCTCAAAAATTGTATAATAAACCTTTCATTTTTAAAACTTCAAATTAATATCTGTAACTTAAAATACCTTAAAAAACCTACATAAAAACATAACAACATATACATGTAATACTTTAAAACTAATATAAAATAGACTTTTAGTATATTTAACCATTGAAACTATTGATTT
Source organism: Methanosphaera stadtmanae (assembly GCA_015062825.1). Classification (GTDB taxonomy): domain Archaea; phylum Methanobacteriota; class Methanobacteria; order Methanobacteriales; family Methanobacteriaceae; genus Methanosphaera; species Methanosphaera stadtmanae_A. The sequence continues at coordinate 5,637 of SUTR01000087.1, read as the reverse complement.
AATTGGTATATTGACAGTTATATATGATGATAATATCCTATCTAAAACACAAAGACGAAAATTTTTTAAGAATTTAAATGAGAAAAAAAGTTAAAATCTTTCTAAGATTATCTAAAATCTTAGAAAATAATGGTTATGGGATTAATCACTTGTAGTGTTATTTGATGGTTTTACTTCACCTTTAAAAGCACCACCAGTTAATTTACCATATTGATCATACTCTGCTTCACCGATTACACTACCATCTTTTGTTAAAGCATAAGTATAATATTTAATTCCATTAGCAGTTCCATCATAGACGAGGTGAGCTCCATCACCATCTAAACTTTTACTTTGTGTAATAGCTTTCTGTAATAACTGTGACTCTGTAACTGTTGAAGATGAATTACCTGAACTTGATGGATTATTGTTGTTATTTGCCTGCTGGTTTGCACCATTGTTACTGTTTGAAGCACCACCATTTGCATTGCTTATTGATGCTATACTATTACTTCTTGCATTTTTTGAAGAAGTGGGAACATTTTTTGATGATGTTGCATGATTGACATTTACAGAATCTCCACCAGTAGCTCCATTAGCTTCTACATTTGATGTTGAGTCAATTTCACTATTGTCTACATCTTCTGTTTCAACAGCTGTAAATGTATTTGTAGTATCTGCATTATTAGTTACTTGATATGTACCGGCCACTACTCCTATTAATGCAACAAGTACTATAGCTAAAATAAGTTTCGTATTCATATTATCCTCCTTACTATACATCTCTACTTATTTTTTTAGTATCTAAAAATCTCTATAATAAATATATGTATACATATATTATAATAACTTTTAGTATATTTGAAAAACTTTTCATATATTACTTATCACGCCCACTATACTTTTATACTTAATTGTTTCTATAACATATAATATGCAAAGAAGAGGAATTACAAACTTACCATTACATACAGATCATACACCAAGATGGCTTTGGAATAGGATGGTAAAATTATCAGGTGCAATTACAGAGGTAATTCTGGAAGAATATGGTCATCAGGAATTTCTTGAAAGAATTTCAAATCCCTACTGGTTTCAAGCATTTAGTTGTGTAATAGGATTTGACTGGCATTCTTCAGGTACAACAACAACTACATGTGGTGCATTGCGAGCTAGCTTAAATCCTCAAGAACATGGAATTGCAGTTCTTGGAGGCAAAGGTAAAAATTCACTTAAAACACCAAGTCAACTAATAGATGCTGGTGAAAAGTTTAATCTATCTACAAAGACTACTGAAACTCTTGTCAAATCATCCAAATTATCTGCTAAGATTGATAATGCATGTATACAGGATACCTATTCTCTATATCAGCATAATTTCTTTTTAACTGAGGATGGTAGTTGGGCTGTCATACAGCAGGGTATGAATCTTAACAATAAATATGCAAGAAGATATCATTGGATAAGCACTGATTTAGATAAGTTCTTATCAAGTCCACACACAGCTATTGAGTGTGATAAAAAAGAAGAAAATACATTAGATATGTCATCGAAGGATAGTGTTGATGTACAAGAGATAAGTGTTGATTTGATAAACGACAATCCTGAACATCTTCGTACGTATTTCAGAAGAAAGGATCCAAAACAAACATTGCTCACAGATTACTTTAACTTTGATAATGAAGATAATGATCCTACAGGATTTAACAATCAGCCATCATTTACAATGCCTAGTCATCATCCTGTATTGGATATGGATTTATCAGACAAGGAATTTGAAGTATTGAAGAATGCATATGAATTACAACCAGAAAATTATCAGGAACTCATATCACTAAAGGGTATTGGTCCTAAGAAGATAAGGGCTTTAGCATTAATAAGTGATCTGGTATATGGTAAGAAGGCTAGTTGGGAAGATCCTGTTAAATATAGCTTTGCACATGGTGGAAAAGATGGATTTCCATATCCTGTAGATAGGGAAGTCTACGATCATTCCATACAAACAATAAAAGATTCATTAGAACAAGCTAAATTAGATAATAAAGAACGTCATGATGCAATAAAAAGGCTGAATAAGTTCATATAAGTTATTGGATTGTATGTAACTTTGTAATTTTAGAATTAGTCTTTATGTATAATGTTTCATGTTATTCTATGATTATGGATTGTTTACTAATATTAACATTAACTATGATGATTTACATATAGTATTATAGGATTTGATTTTATGGATGCGATAGAAGTATTAAATACTAGACGTAGTGTCAAAAAATTTAGTGATAAACAAGTTGAGAATGAGGATCTTAAGAAAGTTTTAGATGCGGGCATGCATGCAGCTACTGGTATGAATTTGCAGTCTCCTAAGTTTCTTGTTATTCAACGTAAGGAAATTATTGAACGATTCTCCAAATGGAACTTTTCCCATTTTCCGGAGGAACTACAGGATAAAATGGGTGAAATTGATCCATTTTATGGTGCTCCAACATTAATTGTTGTTCTTGCAGATGGCAATGTTCCTACATGTGTTGAAGATGGTAGTCTTGCTATAGGCAATATGTTAAATGCTGCTCATGCTTTAGGTATTGGAGCTTGTTGGATACATAGGGCTAGAGAAGAGTTTGATTCTATTCAGGGTAAGGAATTGCTTAAGGTTTGGGGTTTATCTACAGATTATATTGGTGTAGGTCATGTGATTCTTGGTTATCCTAGTGATGATTTTAAGGCTCCTGAGAAGAAGTTGAAAGAAGATTATGTATTGTTTTTGGATGATATTATTTAAATATCGTTTTTACTTTCCAAGTTGTTGATTCTTCGACTTCTTTTTTAAATTCTTTTAATCTTTCATTTTCTTCAATTAACTTATTATTTTCTTGTTTTAATTCTTCAATTTTCTTTTTTTGTTTATTTATTTCATATTCATAGTCTTCATTTTGAAATATTATTTGTCCTAGTTCTAATGATAGTTTTTTATAGTTGTTTGTTGTTTGTTCTAGTTGTTCTTCGAGTATTTGGTTGTTTGATTTTAATTGTTTTATTTCTGCTTTAAGTTCTTCTTCTGTCATCTTTTTCACTTTATTTATTTTTTTTACTGATTCTTATTTTTATTTTTTAAAGTATATTATATTTTTAAAATAGATGTTTAGGTTAACCTAAACTTTATATATTTCTACACATAAACATAATAGTAATAATACTTGTAATTAACAAAAGGAGGTAAAACAAAATTGACTAAACTCATCGAATTCAAAAATGTAACAAAAGAATATCATACTGGTGAAAACATTTTAAAAGCAGCAAACAATCTAAATTTCACGATTAACAAAGGTGAATTTGTAGTAATATTGGGACCCTCAGGTTCTGGAAAATCAACACTATTAAATTTACTGGGCGGACTAGACAATGTCACAAACGGAAATATAATAATAGATAACACTGACATATCACAATACAATGAAAACCAACTAACTCAATACAGAGCAGATAAAATAGGATTCATATTTCAATTCTACAACTTAATCCCTAACCTCACAGCATTAGAAAACATTGAATTGATAAACGAAATCACTTCTAAAAAGATAGATGGGATAAAATACCTGCAGATGGTAAATATGGAACAACATAAAGATCAGTTTCCATCACAACTATCTGGAGGAGAACAACAAAGAGTATCAATTGCAAGAGCAATATCTAAACAACCATCAATGCTGCTTTGTGATGAACCAACAGGGGCACTCGACTCAAAAAGTGGATACAATATAATAAAATTGCTATTAAATCTATCCAAAAACAAACAAAGTACAGTAATAATAGTAACACATAATGCAGAAATATCCAAATTGGCTGATAAAGTAATTTATCTTAAAAATGGTCAAATTGAAAAAATAGATGAAAATTCATCTCCATTAGGTATTGATGAAATAGAATGGTGATAGCATGTTATTTAAAAAGATGCTAAGAGATATGAAACAGCATAAAATACAATTCATATCAATATTTCTCATGTCCTTTCTAACAGTAATGATATTTGCAGGTGTAGGTGCAGAATCCTATGGAGTACAACAAGTAGTCGATAAATACTATGAAGATACAAACATGGCAGATATATGGGTATATTCACAGCAAATGGATAATAAAACGTATGATGATTTAAAAAGCATATCGGGTATAGAAGATACAGAACGTCAATTAGTAGTCACAACAACAGCACAACTATCAGGTGATCCTACTATTAAAATGCATTTTATAGAAAATAATAAAATCTCAAAATACTATCCATTAGATGGTTCTGATATAAACATGGATGATGCTGATGGATTATGGCTGGACAAATCATTTGCAGATGCACATAAACTAAAAGTTGGAGATAAAATAACCGTAAAAATGAACGGAATAGAAATAACCAAAACAATACGTGGGTTAGGTTATTCACCTGAATATGTCTATCAAGAAACGGAAGGGAGTATAATTCCCGATTTCAGTCTTCAAGGATTTGCATATGCTTCATATAAGGCTTTTCCAACAGACAACATTTCCTATGATGTGGTATTAATAAAAACTAATGATACTTCTGACGTATTCCAGGAAAAAATTGATGATAAAATAGATGGTAAATATTCAACATTAATTCCACAAAAAGACCATAGTAGTGTAGTTCAATTCCAATCAGAAATAGATCAACATAATATGATGGGTAAAATGTTTCCATTAATATTTGTAGTAGTCGCCCTTCTGACTTTAATTACCACTATGACACGTATAGTAAATCATCAAAGAACACAGATAGGTACCTTGAAAGCATTGGGTTTTTCTAACAGAAAACTATCCATACACTACATGTCATATGGATTTTATTTAACATTAATCGGTTCTATATTAGGCTTGGTAATTGGGCAGAATACAATTCCATATTTATTCTATCCTTCAATGAGTGCATTTTACAAGGTTCCAACATGGAAACCAGGATTTGACATATCATTCATATACGTGGCATTAATCCTAATAGTACTATCAACATTATTTGCATACTTAACAACCAAAAACATTGTACGTCAATCACCAGCATCAGCACTGGAACCTAAAGCTCCTAAAATCAGCAAGGGCGGATTCATTGAAAGAACACGTTTATGGAAACATTTAGGATTTATATTCAGATGGAACATACGAGATATCCGACGCAATAAGATAAGATCATTAGTAACTGTTGTTAGTATAATCGGTTGTACTATACTGTTAATATCTGCCTTTGGAATGAGTGAGGGAATGGATGATCTTAAGACTTGGCAGTATGGAACAATAAATCAATACAATAATCAATTATTGGTGGATGATAATGCTACTGATGTTCAGATACAAAGTGTATTGGATGATGTTAAGGGTACACAAATAATGACAACTCCTATTGAAATAAAAGCCAACAATATGAAGAAAACAGTTAATGTAAATGTTTATAACAAAACTGATCTGATTCAAACTACTGATAATGCAATGAACCTAATGGAAATACCTGAAGATGGAGTTTCCCTAACATATAAAACTGCAGAACTTATGAATATCAAAAAAGGAGATACCATCAAATGGCATATTTATGGAGAGGATAAATGGGTTGAAACTAAAGTTGATGAAATATATGCTGATCCTACCAATCAGGGATTAACAATA
>SUTR01000086.1 GCA_015062825.1 Methanosphaera stadtmanae | reverse complement strand
ATCAATCTTTTTAAATGCTAAAGGCTATGGCAAGCATTATAAATGTTAGACATAGTAGTACTAATAGTAGTACTACATATGACAACATTTTATATCGGTTATTCTATAATTGGATTATATTATCGTATTCACATTGAATTTCATCAGTTAGTATTATGGTTGTCCTGTTTTCCATAAGTTTTCTTAAACATTGGCTGACTTTTTGTTTAGTTATGCCGTCTATGTTTGATATGACATTATCTATTATCAGTATCCGGGACTCTTTAACGTAAGCTCTTGTTAAAAGAATTAATTCACGTTCTCCCTGACTGAGATTGTTATGTTCATCGGATATTACTGTATCATACTGTTCGGGTAGTTTCATTATGAATTCATGACTTCCCACTTCTTTTGCTGCCTTTACTATGTCTTCGTGACTGATATTATCTGTTGAATAGGCAATGTTTTCCTTGACACTTGCCTTATATAACTGATTATTCTCTGAGATGATTGTACAGGAATCCATAATATTCCTTTGAGGTATACTGTTTATGTTCTTTCCATCCAGGAGTATTTCTCCGGAATCGATCTCGTAGAGTTTTGTTAACAGGTTTATTATAGTTGATTTTCCGCTTGCTATTTTACCTTTAACTAATATTTTATTTTTGTCATCTATTTTAAAGTTCAAGTTATCAAATACTTTTTTGTCATCATAACTGAAGGAAACGTTTCTGAATTCTATTTCTCCACCGGTTATGTCTTCAACACTTTCAAAACTTCCTTCTCCTTCTGGTAGGTGGAGTAAATCATGGATTTTTAGGAAGCTGGAATATGCTGCCTGTATTTCCCGTATTGTTTTTCCGAAGTACTTAAGTTGATTAATCATTATCTGTCCGTATAATATTAATTCCAGTACAACTTCGATTTTTATTGTTTTATCAAATAACATAATTATTGCAATTACATATATTAGAATGTAGACAAGGTTAGACATGAACAGTGTTATTGGTTCCAGGATTATCATTTTCTTGGTTGCATTGGCATATGCTTTTTTGTCCTTTCTGTTTATTTCGTCAAACTTTTCTTCACAGTAATTGTTATTATCGTTTGAGTTTATGATTGTTTTGTTCAGGTAGGTGTCTCCGATTAGGGCTATCTGTGTACTCATATATTCCCGTAATTCCTTCACGTAATCTATACCATACTTGTTGATTATGGCAATTAATATAAGTGTCACTACCATTATTAACAGGTACCATTTGGTTAGTTCCCAGTCAATCATTAACATCATCACTACAGCCATAATAAATAACAATACTTTAGAAATTATTGTTGATACTTTAGAGCCAATAAAGCTCCGTATGACCATAGTATCATGGTTGATTCTTGTCATAACCTCCCCTGAAGGAGTGTCATTCAGGTACTTGTAATTGATTTTTTGAACTTTCTTTTCTATTCTTTCACGTAATCCTAACGTGATCTTATCACTTACAGGATAGGTTATATAGGTAATAACTATTTTAAGAACATATGTCACCAGGATAAGTACGGTTATCTCAATTAGGAGATTTGTGAATTTTGGTGTGAAAAATATTGTACTTCCAGGTGTATATTTTCCAAACATATTTATTATTTGTCCTAACACTTTAGGTAAATTAATGGCACATACCGATTGAATTAGCAGTAATGCGATAATTATTATAAATCGTACTCTATGCGGCTTTAGGAGTTCCTTTGCAAAATCAATAAAATCCTCATAATCAGCAAGTTTCTTCATAATAACATCCCCTTATCTGTATTGACCAGGTTTTTATAATATTCTGAATTTTCCATTAATTCTGAATGAGTGCCCATCATACTAATTCTTCCATCATCCATTAGGATTATCTTATCCATGTTTTCGAGTAATTCAATGTTATCGGTTACAAGAATTATTGTCTTATTCTTTAAATGTTCTCTAATCTTTTCGAATACAGTGTACTGTGAATTCTTATCATAAGTATTAAACACATTATCAAATAAGTAAATATCCGCCTTTTTAACAAGACAACGCATTATATTCAGCCTATTTTTTATGCTGGTTGATAAGTTAGCACCTTTTTCATTAATGTTATGCTGTAAAAAGTCTTCAATATCATCAACACATTCACTTAAACCTGTTAATTCTGCTGATAATTTAATTTCCTCCAGATTGATTGAATCATCATTAAAGGTAAGGTTTGATTTTACAGTATCATTTAATAGGAAAGTTTTTTGTGTTGCAACTGATATTTTATTTCTTAAGTCTTTCCTGTTTATCTGATTAATATCATTACCATCTATTTTTATTTCACCACTGGTACATGGATATAATCCATTGATAAGAGACAGAACTGTTGATTTTCCACTTGCAATTTTTCCTACAATTGCTATGGTGGAGTCTTTTTCAACATTAAATGTCATATCTCTGATAGCATCATCTGTTTTATATTTGAATGACACATCATTAAATTCAATTATGTTCTGATTATTATTGTTTTTAAATTCATAATCTTCTTCTATAACTGTATGTTCAATAGCTAATACCTGTTCGATTCTCTTTGCAGTACCATTTGCCACGGATAAGGAACTAAATATTGCAGGTAACAAGTTTATACTACTTAATGTAAACAGTATGAACTGGAAAAAGATTACTAGTTCAGTCATATCCATATTAACAACTATTAATTCCTGACTAGTGAAGAGCACCATCAGCACTATGAACAAATTAAATACTATTAAAAATAATGGAAAGAAATAACTTGTTCTTTTAGAATAATCCATACTGGCAGTATATGATGCTTCTATCGCGTCCTGAAATTCTTCTCTTTCATATTGCTGTTTGTTATTCAGTAGTATGTTATCAATCAATAATGCTCCCTGCTTGAATAAGTAATTAATTTTAGCAAATGTTCTTTTAACACAGAAATACTTATCACATGCATATCTTAAGATTATATAAACAAAGACCAGAATCATTGCCAATAAGATCAGATATACAATTCCCAGGAATGAACTTAGATAACTAATGTCCAGGTACAATACTAAAAACACAAATGGAATAATGGATACATATCCAAGAATATTAAATACAAAGTTTCTAATATTATAGATTTCCCTGGTTGCATGACTAATTAAACTGGTACTTCTAAACTCATGAAGTTCCCCGATAGGTGCATTAGCATATATATGAAACATTCTTTTTTTAATATTATATGCACTTGATGAAGATATATCAATTGCAAAATAATAAACAGCCAGCATGGCTAGAATAGTTACTATAGTTGCCACTATCATAATTATTTCATAATAACCCAAAAATTCCATGTCAGTTCCTTTTAAGGTTAAGTTAAGCAATTTTCCCACAATATATATTCCATAGAACTGGGAAAATGTTGCAATAAACTGGAAAATGATGAGCGGAACAATTTTCTTCCATTGAGTTTTAATAAAATATCTTAATAAGATCTTCATTTTAACCACATTTATTTATAATTATTATCAAGCTTCAATATCCAAGAAAAATATTGGATAGTTATATTAACTAAAAAAAATAATAGTCAAATAAAAAAATGAAACCTAATAGTATATTGTATCTTTGTTTTACATTTAATAAAAGTATATGTTCTAGAAATATTTACTTACAAAAAGCATTTGAATACAACTTTTTAGTATTAATCAAATTAGGAGTATAATACAATGTTAAAAGTACATTAAATAGCATGATTTTATATTTGGATTGAATAAATATTTATGCAAAATATTAAATCATAAATTCTTCTTAATAAATTTGATTATTTAAATTATTAATTTCCACAAAATCAAGTAAGCCATTAAAAAAAGAATTAAAATATTTAAAAGAAGTAAATGAGGGATAACTCCTCATTCTTTTTGAATCGAATTATCATTTAGCCGCAATGTCAGAACAAAAACAATTGTCATCAGAATAGTTGTTACAACCATCACGAATCCCATTGAATTCTGAATAATGAGATTTGCAGTATTCACGACCTTACTATTCTGTGATTTAATCATATTTACATTACCTGATTTTTGGAAGTAATCAAAGATATCCTGATGAAATTGATCATCATCTGAATGTTCTGGTGCATAGAAATCTACTGCATCACTAATACCTGCAAATATTCCAAGAATTAAAACTATTCCAATAATTGCAGTACCCATTGACTCACCTAAAGTCTGACTGGTAGTAACAATACCTGAAGAATTATTTTGACTCTCCTCAGGAATATTGACTAATGCAATATCCGTACTTAAAGCCATTATAAAACCAAGTCCAGATCCCAGTATGAACATACCTGGCATTAAATCCAGCATAGTTGTAACTATTGTAAATTTAAATACTAACATCAAACAACCAATTATTGATATTATACTTCCTAGTGCCATAAGGGTCTTATGATTAAATCTTCCAGTTAAACTTGGAGCTGCTACTGCAAAAATAAGCAAACCTAAAGTCAATGGAAGTGTGGTTAAACCAGTATTGAATGCATTTAAATCTAATACCGATTGTAAATACAAGGAAACTGCAAACAATCCACCACCCATCACAATATATGATAACAATATGATTGTAGCACCAAGACGTAAATTTTTATCCTTAAATAAGTCCATGTCAAGTAATGGTACTTTACCATTTCTTTTTCTTTTTATTTCAAACAATGCAAAGATAGTTAAGGCAAATAATCCTAAAATAATTACCACTACACTGGTAGTGACATCCTCACTCATCATCAAAATACCAATTACAAATAAAACAAGACCTATAAATGAGATTATAGTACCTGTAATATCCAAATCATCTTTAGATTCTGTAGGTGAAAAATCAGGTATTTTATTATGCATTACTAGAATAAAGATTACAATTATTAATTCACATGCAAATCCATATCTCCAACTGAGAAATGTTGTCATGATTCCACCAAACAGTGGACCGACTGCAGCTGAAAGTGCTGCCATCACACTCTCAATTGCCAAAGCAAAGGTACGTCTTTGACCAGAATATGTTCCGCTAATTATAGCAACAGTTGCAGGTGTCATCAATGCCCCTGCAAGACCTTCTATTACTGCCCATCCAATAAATAACATTGTATCAGTCTGACTTATTGCTGCAATAGAAGTACCAATACCATAAAGTACAGCACCAATTAAAAACAACCTCTTTTTACCGACAATATCCTGAAGTTTGGTACTCAGAAGCATGAATGCAGCAGTGATAAGAGTATAAAATGTCATAATCATCTGAACAGTAGTCACATTAGTATTCAAATCTGCAACAACCTGAGAAATACTAACGTTCATGAAGGTAGAATCCAAAGTTATAATAAAAGAAGCACATGCCACTAATATTAGTGGAATCCATGAGTGTTCAATAATAGTTTTATTCATTCATCAACCTCCCTATATTTTATCAGATTAAATATTCTTAGATAAAATAATTTTTTTCTGTATTTTATTAGATAGATTTGATAATTATTCCATGTTATTTTGTATCTTTTTGTTGTTTTATATATCTTTATAAGAGAAAGTATGAAATGATTCCCTTTAAACAATGTATACCTATTCGTTGAGATTAATATCTTAAATTCATAAAAGCAATACGAATCTAAGCAATTCTTCTATATCAATAGATTAAATAAATATATTGCAATGACAATTCTAGAAAATATTCTCGTATAATTTAAAAGTAAATCTGCCTATTTCATTTAAAGTTCCAACTTCACAGGCTCAAGAAGCTAAATATATAATCATGTTGGTTAAAAGGTATTATCCGTGGAAACATACTATTTATTTTATACACATTATTATGTATAATTTTCTTAATCTCTTTTTTACTTAATGCTCTTTTTTTTTAATGTAGACCGAGAATTAAAATTCCATCTAATATTCTAGATAAAAAGATTATTCAAGTGGAAATCATACCAATACATAATGGACGAATGTTTCAAGCAAATTTCACGTATGAGGCTGAAAAAGAGCCATTGGATTTGGATAA
>SUTR01000004.1:82088-84371 GCA_015062825.1 Methanosphaera stadtmanae | reverse complement strand
AATTACTTAATCTACATATTAAATTCTTTAATGTGTATTTTTATTTAAGCCATGCAATATATTAATTAAACGTCATTTATTTTCTATGTTTAATAAGTTCAGTCTGCTAATTCTTTAAGGTTATTTTTAAATAAAGGAGGTATGATTGAAAGCTTCTTAAAAAAAATTAGTTTTATTTTTGAAAAAATTTAAAAAAAGAGAAAGAATTTAGAATATTGAATCTTTAACATATCCTATTCTAAATGAATTAAATATTACAAATAATGTTAATCCCATATCACCAATACCTACAGCCATCATCAAGGTAATTAATCCAAGTATAGCTAAAATAACAAATAATATTTTCACAGTTAAGGATAGGATAACGTTTTGTCTAATAATTCCCATAGTCTTACGACTTAACCTGAAAAGATATGGTAATTTAGTTAAATCATCATTCATTAATGCTACATCAGCAGTTTCTATAGCAACATCTGATCCTATAGCTCCCATTGCAATACCAATATTTGCTCTTGCAAGTGCAGGTGCATCATTAATACCATCTCCTACCATTGCAACATCACCAAATTTGTTACGAATGGTATCAAGAATATTTAACTTATCTTCAGGCATCAGATTGGAGTAAACATATTGAATTCCTATTTGATTTGCAACATTTCTTGCTGCTTCTTTATTGTCTCCAGTTAACATTACAGTTTTTATTCCTTCTTTATTTAATGTAGTGATAACCTCTTTAGTTTCATCCCTGATTTTATCCTTAATGGAAATAATTCCCATAACATCATGTTCATTTCCAATAAATACTATGGTTTCTCCATTGGCTGAATGTTCAACAATTCTTGCTTTTTTAACATCAAAATTACTGCCTTCAATTAATGTTTCATTTGCAGCATAATATTGATAATCTCCAAATTTACCAATGATTCCTTTTCCCGGAACATTTTTAAATTCAGAAATATTTAATAATTTTATTTCTTTTTCCTTTGCATGATTTATTATTGCTAATGCAATAGGATGATTTGATCCACTTTCTAATGATGCGGCAATTTGAAGAATTTCATCTTCCGTATAGTCATTATCCACAACGCGTACTTTATCAACTTCTAGTTTTCCTTCAGTTAATGTTCCTGTTTTATCAAATATTACAGTTGTGATATTTCTCATATCTTCTACATGACTACTTCCTTTAATCATTACTCCTTTACGTGTTGCCGCTGTAATTGATGATACCATTCCAATAGGTGTTGATATTAAAAATGCACATGGACATGATATAACCATGATGGACAATGCACGGTATATCCAACTTTCTAGATTAGCTAAGTCACCTAGAATTACTGGAAGTACAAATGCAACAATTAAAGTAATTACTACCATTACAGGGGTGTAATATTTAGCTATTCTCTCTACTAATGTTTCAGTATGAGATCTATTTAATTGTGAACGTTTTACTAATGTAACTATTTTGGATATTACACTATCTTTTGATTTTTTGCTAACTTCAATTTCAAGATATCCTTCTTCATTAACTGTACCTGAAAATACAGAATCTCCTATATTTTTAGTTACAGGAACACTTTCTCCAGTAATTGATGCTTGGTTAATACTGGATGTACCATTAACTACTTCTCCATCTAATGGTATTTTATCTCCTGGTTTTACAATTACAATTTCACCAATATCCACATCATCTACTTTTCTTATTTCTTCAGTATCTCCAACTTTAACTCTTGCTGTCTCTGGAGCTATTTCAAGCAAGGATTTAATTGAATTTTGTGCTCTTAATTCTGAGTAATCTTCTAAAAACTCTGCAATATAATATAAGAATGTTATTGCCGCACCTTCTTCTGGATGTCCAATAATAAATGATGCTATACATGCAACAGTCATTAATACTGCTGGTGAAATTGTATGTCTTTTTGTAAGTGCTTTCCATCCTAATATGGCTATTTCATATCCTGCAATTATAGCTCCAATCATATATGTTGGTGTTACTAACATTCCATTCATAACATTGAAATATTCAAAAATATGTCCTAATAGAAATAGGATTCCGCTTGAGACTATAATTTGAATGGATCTATTTGCAAGTAATGGTTTTCCTTCAGCTATTACTGGTTCTTCATCATCGTCATCATCTGCACAATCATCACAGTTACATATTTTAATATTGTCATCACAGCAATCATCACCGCAGCTGCATGAATCTTCGTCGTGGCATGTGCAGTTGTCTTCGTCTTTGCAGTTGCATGTGTCTTCGTCGTGGCATGTGCAGTTGTCTTC
>SUTR01000004.1:60460-81988 GCA_015062825.1 Methanosphaera stadtmanae | reverse complement strand
TCTTCGTCGTGGCATGTGCAGTTGTCTTCGTCTTTGCAGTTGCATGTGTCTTCGTCGTGGCATGTGCAGTTGTCTTCTTCACATTCATCATGTTCATGTTCATGTTTGTGGTCGTGTTTGTGGTCGTGTTTGTGGTCGTGTTTTTCATCAGCACAATCATCACAAGAACATAATTTAACCTCTACATCTTCATCAAAGTCAATTTTTTCTCTATGGTCATATTGTGAGAAATCTGTTTTTTCTTCATATTCATATATTAATTCTTTATTATAATGATCTTCTATTTCACAGTGTTCATCTTCACAATCTGGATCCATACAAATAAAATTATAATGACCAGGGTTTTTACATACTGTTTTTTCACAATCAGAATCATAACATTTGTTTTCACTCATTTGCTTTTTTTGCAATATTTTGCGATTATAATGTTTTTCTAGTTCGCAATGTTCGTCATGACATTCTGGATCAAAACAATCATAATTATAATGTTCAGGATTAGTACAATTTTCATCGTGACATTCTTTGTCATAGCATTCGTTATCCTTTTTTGTCATGTTTAACCTTCTATTTTTATTTGTATATTGTTTTTTAGATATAAATTATTTAATATAAGTTCAAATTATTAATATTAAGGAATTCTAAATGATTTAGTCCTTTCTTTTGTTAATACTTTTAATTCAATTTTTATCTTTACCAATATGATATATGATAATATGTTCATATGTACATATAAATATTGCTACTTTGTTCCTTTCATTTTACTTTTGATTTTTACATAATATTCTAATTATTTATATGAATTTTTTATTGAAAGATGCATAATCAATGTGCTGTTAATATACAATGATTATGTAACTGTTTTTTGATATAAAATGTTATTGTAATCTTAATAATTAATTAATTAATTTGTATATCATCTTTAATTGAGGGGTATGTTGATTAATAGTTAAAATAATAAGTTATTTTTTTATCAAATAACTTTTTTTATTAAAAATAAGATATAAAAAGTCTTTAAAAAATCTGTTAAATATATTTTTATTTTAATTTCATTTCATGTTAATTATTTGTTCTTAATTATATTAATTATGGTCTACAAATATTAATAACATTAATTAATTATCGTTAACATATATTTTTATATAAGACAAAAGGTGTAGATAATGGGATTTATAGATGATATTTATGATAATAAGAATTTTATTGGAAAATTCTTTTTTATACTGAGTGTGCTTATACTGGTATATTTATTTATCATTCCAGTAAATCATCTTGTTATTCATATAGATGAACATTTTACATTAGGATTGATTCAACTTCCCTTTGCTGATGCTTGGAAGTTAATAATAAGTGATGTACATCCTCCATTATATTATATGTTATTAATGGGTGGATTAAAACTTTTAAATATGTTAAATGTATCTTATAATTTAACATTTGCATGTAAAATGATGTCATTGCTATCATATGTACTTCTTATGATTATAAGTCTTACAAAAATTAGAAAACAGTATGGAATGTTAACAGCAGGCTTATTCATGTTTTCAATGGCAACTATGAGTTCAATTTTTGTAGAATTTATTACGGTTCGAATGTATGGATGGGCAATATTATTCTTAGTATTGACATTCTTATATTACTGTGACATACTTGAAGAATCTAATAGAAAATCATGGATTTTATTTACACTATTTGCAATCTTATCTGCATATACAAGTTATTTCCTATTAATATCCATAGCACTAATGTACTTGTCATATATCATATATATTTATCTAAGAAAAACATCAGACAGATCAAAAGAACTTAGAAAAACACTATATTCAATAATAGTTTCTATATTATTATATATTCCATGGATATTCACATTTGTCATGCAGGTAATAATACCTAAAGATTATAATACAACAATACAATCATTCAGTCCAGAGGCATTACTTAATTGTTTTACATACTTTATATTAAGAGAAACAAGTTATTTAACTAGTCAGTTGTATCTTAAGATATTAATTGCAGTATTCTTCTTATTGCTAATAATAATATTTATTAAGGAATGTAAGAAATTTAATGTAGAAGATACATATAAGATTTTTTCAGGAATAAATGTATATCTGTTAACATTATTATTTGGTGTGGTAATATTATTATTTACCCAAAAATCACTAACTATAAGGTATTTGTTACCAGTAATTTCCTTATTCTGGTTTACAATATCATTACTTATAGGTAAAATGAAAAATAGGTCATTGTTTATTATTGCATTGATATTTGTTATAATATTTGGAACATTAGGATTTATGATGACAACAAATTTCTTCAATTCTCACGATAATGAAGCATTAAACGAAAAACAAGCATTATCCAACTTGAACAATGACAATAACATAATAATATATAATAATTCCTTCCATTATGATTGTTATCATTACTTGTTAAATAATTCAATAGAATATTCTCTTAACGATTTAAAACTACCATATAATGCACATGGTTATACAGTAGAAAACAATCTAACTAAAATATTGGATGATAATCCAGATAAGAATGTATACCTATGGAAATCTGTAAGAAATGATCAGGAAGTAGTACCTGAAGGTATTGAATATGAAAAAATAACAGGACGGGGAGATGTCTGGCTTATAAATATTTATAAAACAGATATCGTTGAAAATAATACAACTGTAGAAACTGTTTAAATAAATAATTTCTACATGTTATTCTTTTTTATTGCTAAATTCTAAAGCTCTTTTTTTTAAACTTAAAATGTATCACATATCTAATTTTAGTCGTATTTTACTTATTAATTCTTTATATGGGAACTCTTTTCATGTTCAATATTTCAATGTAATGGATGAAATCTATAACGTTGTCTATATTGTATTTAATAGGTCTGTTTGATAATTCCTTTTGCTGAAACTTTAGTTCATTTAATTCATTGGGATTATCCTAAAATCTAATTAATACCAACAGACAAATAATTAAATAATAATGATTATCATATCAATATAAAAAAAGATATAGGAGAATTTGATATTAATGGATCTTAGAGCAGGACGTTTTGATGGACAGATGACTGATGATGCAGCAAAATTTTCATCATCAATAGAATTTGATAGAAGATTATTTGAAGCTGATATAAAATGTAACCGTGCACATACAACAATGCTTATGGAAGAGGAAATCATACCAGAACAATCAGCTAAAAAGATATTAAAAGCATTGGATAAACTAGAACAGGAAGGTATTGGAGCATTGGATATGAATCCTTCATTTGAAGATATTCATATGGCATTGGAAGATTACATAACTAAGGAAATCGGGCCTGAAGCAGGATTTATGCATACTGCAAAAAGTCGTAACGATCAGGTATGTACAGATGTAAGAATAGCATTAAAGGATGAGATAAACAATACTATTCATGGTATAAAATCATTTATACAAACAATAGTTGACATGGCAAAAGAAAATACTGATACATTATTTATAGCATACACTCACCTTCAACATGCTCAGCCAAATACATTTGCCCATCATCTAATGGCCTATGCAAATGAATTAAGACGTGACTGTGAAAGATTTCAGGATACATATAAGAGAGTAGACATGTCACCATTAGGAAGTGCTGCACTAACCACTACTGGTTTTCCTATTAATCGTGATAGAACAGCACAACTCTTGGACTTCTCACAGGTGATGGATAATTCTATTGATGGAGTCAGCAGTCGTGATTTTGCAGCAGAAGCAATCTTTGACTATGCAATGTTATCTACAACATTGGGAAAAATAGCAGATGAAATAGTAATATGGAGTAGCTATGAATTCAGAATGGTAGAATGTTCTAATCAGTATTCATCAACATCCTCAATCATGCCACAGAAGAAAAATCCGGATATAGCAGAGCTTGCACGTGGAAAAAGTACTATTAGTTATGGAGAATTGATGACAGTTTTATCTATGATAAAAGGAATACCACACAGTTATAATCGTGATTTACAGGAAGTTTCACCACATTTATGGAATGCAATAGACAATACCAATGACATATTGTCTATAGTGCATGGAATGTTAAGTACAATTACAATTAACAAAGAACGAACAGAGGAACTTGCAGGTGCTAATTTTGCTACAGCAACAGAACTTGCCGATGTAATGGTAAGAGAAAAACAATTACCATTCAGGACAGCTCATAAAATTGTTGGAAGAATAGTTTCTCAGGCTATAGAAGATGGCATCACAACTAATGATATTGATGATGACTATGTAAATAAAATATCAGAAGAAGTTACTGGTCAACCAATATCTTTAGGTGAAGAACTTGTCAGTCAAGCATTAAATCCTCTTAAAAATGTAAAAAGTAGGACGGTAAAGGGAGGATGTGCTCCAAGTGCAGTTAATGAAGCTATAAAAAATATGGAAGACTTTTTAAATGAATAATTAATCTTCTCATATAATTTTTTTTTCTTATTTCTGGGAGTGTCTTTTTTCTTATTTTTTCATTAATTTTATATAATGCTTTTTTTATATATTATCTTATGAAAGATACAACAAATCAATTATTAAATGTGGCTGCTATTATTGCAGGTTTGTTAATATTAGTATATCCAAATTTAATAGCTTATATTATTGCTTTATTTTTAATAGGTTATGGTGTTTTGAATATTATTAAATAGTTCTGATAAGTTCTAGTGCCTCACCAGGTTCTAATATTCCTGCTCTTGTTTCTCTTAATACTCGTTGTATTGAGAATGGTTTATAATGTGGGTATTTATGATGCACTTGAACTACAAGGGGACATCCATATCCTTTAATTTTTTTAACATCGTATTCTTCTATGATATTTTTAATCTCAGTTTTCTCCATTCTAAATAGTGCCGGCAGGTTTATTCGCATAATGTTGTCCTTTTTTACTATTGATTGTGATCCTGTGGACAATAAGTCTCCATAAATCATTGTTTCATAGTTGTTTTCTTTCATATAGTTTTGAACTACTTCTTCTATATGGCTTGAACATCTTCCACAGGGGTGCAGTTTGCCATTCAATGCTTCGTTTATTAGCTCGGACATATCTGTATTTAGATACTTGTGCTCTACATTTATCTTATTGCATAAGTTTTCTATGTTGTGTTGGAACTGTTTTGGCAAGATGATAGTCCCCGGATTTACAGTTACTGGTTTTATATTGAATCCTAATGATTTTGCAAGTACTGTTGAGAAACTACTGTCTACTCCTCCTGAAAGTGCTATTATTGTATTTGTATTATTGTAGGCTTCTCTATTGATGTTTTCATGGATATAATCACTTATTATGTGATTGTTATATGGTGCTTGATGTTTCTTTTTTAGAAGATCATATAAATTTTCAAAGATTGGATTGTATTCTGGTCTGATTAGTTGTTTGGCTATGATTTTTCTTGTATGCTTAAGTGATAGTTCTAGCTGGTATTCTTTAAGAATTATATCCGTATAACTTATTACATGTATTGATTTAATTCCTAGTTTTTCTCTTAGTTTTCCAACTACCCATCCTCCTTTTCCTATAATTATTGATTTTTCAACTCTATCTGGGGTAATGATACTTAGCTCTTCATTATAATAATGTATTTCTTTTATTTCAGGTTCAATTGTTTCGTGTCCTATTTCTTTTCTTATTTCTATTATTTCTTTAATTATTTCTTCTTTGGTGTACATCTAATCCCTTGTATTATTATTTCTTTCATAAATTTTTAGAGTATTGTATTGATTTTTGTCTTCGAATATTACATGATAGTCTTCAATTTCTGCAAGATTGCTGCTTGAATCTATGTAATATGTTGCATTTATGCTGTCAAGCTTTTCTTTTAATGTTTGATTCGTACTTTTAAGAACTCTTTCTATGGTGGTATATGTGTATTTTTTTAAGTACCAGCTAAATACAACTCCCCTATCTGATGATATGTTTTTTGTCGTATAATTTTCATCATAATTTTTAAGCCATTGACTAGCACTCTTTTCTTGTGTTGTATGAGGATTTTCATGTTGTAATGATGTAATGTATGAGCAATTTATTGGTACTAATATGATTAGTATTATGCACAATATTATCAATGGGGTTTTTTTATCAAGATGTAACTTTTGTGTTATCTGTTTTATTGCGATTGTCATGTAGTATGTTATTGGAATGAGTATTGGTACAATGTAACGATCAACTTTTACCGGATGATATGAATGTAATATAATGAAAATACCTAACAAGAATATCATAAGTATATCTAGTTTATCTATGTATTCTTTATTGTATCTGTAATATAATAAAAGAATAACCATAAATAATATTTCTGTAATTATGTAAGATATATGAAGATATGAAAATATCATAATTAATGATAATATGATTATCATAGATGACTGTTTGCTAAGTCTATGTGTGCGGTATATATTGCTGCTTTTTAGAAAAGTAACAATTCCAACAGCAGATAATGCTATTATAACATAACTTAACAAAGTAGGAATGTTGCTGCTAGTACTAAGGGTTGTAACGTATTCATTGCTTATGCTGAGACAAGTAATGTACTGTGGAAGATTTTCAATATAATACCATGGATTTAAATCATATCCAACATTGACACTTGAAACCTGGCTGCTGCTGGATACTTCTAAAAACTGGCTTATAAATGGAATTGTATGCATATATGAAATATAAATACCAGCAATTACCAATCCAATCAAAGCTATGAATGATATGAACAATGCCAATCTTTTAGTAGTTATCTGTTTTTTAATGCTCTTAAAATCTATTATTAGAATAAATAACATCAATAGGAATACAAATCCTTCCGTAAACCTGGTGAAAAATGTTAGTATGAATGATAAAAATGCAATAAAGTAATAAATATAATGATCATCTACTGCTTTAAGTGCAAATATTATTGTCCATACAGCAAGACTCAATGCAGGCAAGTCATTTGAACCAGATACAGCCCATGTAACAACCAATGAAAACATTGAAAATATTATAGTAGATATGAATGACTCCTCAGGTGTAAATCTTCTACAAAAAAGTATGTAAATACCAATAAGTAAGAAGACAAAGAATATTCCTGATACAATAAACAACGTATTTTCAGAAATGAAGCCCAACTGGAAAAATATGCTTGTAACAAGTGAAAGTATTGGAGGAACACTAAGCTGACTGCCAATATTTATATGACTAAACAACATTGCATTATCCAGATATACAAATATATCCCAGTAACTTATACCTATAATACTTTGTGTATAAACAAGAATTGACGTATAAATGATGCTGACAATGCTTATATATGCTAAAAATCTTGTCTTCTTGTCATTAGTAAACTTAAACAATGTATTCACCTCTGCTATTTTCTAAAGTTTGATTAATGTATTGCTTATATTCTGTAGTATTAAGTTTCTTTGGATGTATTCCTACATTATAGCTGTTTTCATATATTACTACATCGCCCTTTTGATAAATCTTTGTAAGTCCAGGATAATCTGCCTTCAAATCTGAATTTGTATCAATATAATATGATGCAGCGTAATGGGTGTTGTTCTGACTTAAAATATACTTTGAAAATTTCCATATGCTAGTAGAATTATTCCCCTCTGGAACGCCTCGTTGGGTAAAAACATTGAAGTACCATCCAATGGCAGGCCAATTATCAGAGTACATGATAGTATAATTGTTAATGCTAGGATCATAATTTTTCAACCAGATACAAGCCTCTTCTATGTCATCATAATGGTTGTCAGTTGGAATATTATCATTAAATGATAATGAAGATGCCATCAGGAATATGATGAGGATTATACTTACAAGCGAAGATACTTTAATTTTGTTATTCTTTAGCTTCTTGTCAACAAAGTCATATATCTGACTTATGCTGCATGTGATAAAGTATGCTATAAATGGCAGTACAGTTATGAAGTAACGATCATTTTTTGTTGATAGTATTGACTGGAAGACAAGATAAGATAGCAATAGCAATATCATCATAAACTCATAGTCAAGATATTCTATATTGTAACAGTCAAGTAAGTAATACAATAAAATCAATATTACAGTAAACAGTATCGTTGTAATAATATAAGAAATATTATTTAAGGTAACAACACTTATAACTGCAAGTACTAATGTTATGAATAATATAATCATATTCTTTTTTGTCAAAAAGCTTTTATTATCCTGTGTTATCTTAGTTAAAATCTTATAAATTACTATTAACGCGCCCATAATGAACAGTACTATTAAAACATATGAGAATATTGTAGGAACATTACCCATAGGATTTACAATACTATTGAATGAATTATCGGGTACGGTACTTGAAAGGTAGTTGGGTATATGTTTAATGTAGTACCAAACATCAGGCAGGTATCCTGAATCCATTACTGGCGTATTTTGCACAGTTCCCGAGAACTGTTCAAGAAATGGGAATGCAGTTCCTAATCTTTCATAAAAATTGTTTAAAAACCATGCAATACTAATAATTCCGGCTATTAATCCTATAATAATGTATTTTAACTCTTTTTTTTCAATTTTATTGATTATTAAGAAGAATATTATTGAAAACAGCATTACACCTGCAGTATATCTTGATAAGAAGGAATATGCTGCTATAGGAAATGCCAATAAATAAAGGCGATTGTCATATTTGTTTGCAACCAATACAAGATATATTGTAAGTATGGTGCCTGTTACTCCTATAATATCATTTCCTCCAATACTTACCCAGGAATATAACAGGGTAAATGTGGCATATATGATGGATCCTAGAAGAGCAGTATTATAGTCAAATTTATATCTAAATAACAGATAAAGACCAACCACTCCCATTATATAGAATACCACATCAATAGTGAATATTATAGTGGGATAAGTATGTCCGGCCATTAAAAAAAACTTGGAAATAATCATTGGAAGAACTGGTGCAATGCTTGGCACATCGCCCCAACCCATTTTTGCAAAGTTACGTCCATTTTCAAGGTAAAGATATGTATCCCAGTTAGCAATTGAAATGTTATATTGTGTCATTAATCGTGGAATACTAATTACTAACAGTAATCCTATTAATATAAGTACATAAAATAGATCTTTCCTATTCTTGTTTATGAAATTTTTAATATTATTTAGCATGGATTTTAAACTCCCTACATATGCTAAGATTTTAATCTTTATTTTATTATTCATAATTATATTTGTTTCTTTAACAATAATAACTTTAGAATATATTTGATATTAGAAATGTTGAAGAGAACTAGTTTAATGTATTTTATTAAATTTTTAGAAAAAAGTTCAAAATAATTAATATCCATATGGACTATTATAAAATGTGGGTTGGGGATGTAAAAAAAATATAAATATTAGTTATAATTATAACTTAAAAAAAAATATTATGTTTAAAACATTAGCTCAAGAATCGGTATTTATCGAATTTTGAATCTAAAGTTTAAGTTTTACTGCTAATTCAATATCTGAAACTTTTACTGTTTTTCTACCAGCATGTTCAGCTATAGCTACAGCTTCTGCTGAAATTTCTTCACCTAATTCAGTTAAGGTTTTTGATAATTCTACTTTTGCATCTTTAGTTGCTCTTTGAGCACCTGCATTTGAAATTATTCTACCCATAGGTGCAATTGGTAATTGTTCCATATTATCACTCCTATATTAGAATAATTTATTTTTGTAGTATTTATATGTATTGTTTTTTACATCTTATTTTTTATATTTTAGTAATGGATAATATAAGACTTGATATTATATTAATTAAACAAATAATCATTATATCTAAGAATTTTTCTAAAATAATTCCTTATCTTTATTTTTTTAAAATTGATTTTTGGGAATTTTTCTATGTACATTTTTAAGCCTGCTTTAAATACTATAACCATAGATTAATTCAAATCAAAATATTTGACTATTTATTAAATAAAAGATTTAATTAATGCTTTTTAAATAGAATTTTTATATTTATATTAATTATTTTTTTTAAAAAAATCCATAAACAATATGATTAATTTAAACATTTTTTATATCTGCTTGAATCTCTTGTCTTTTTAGTCTAATAAAATATTTTTTATTAAAATAATTTCACTTATTATTAAGAGTATTGAATAAAATATATTTATTTTACAGTAAATCAAATGAATAAACAAATAAAAAATTGGATAAACCATTGAATAAAATAAAATATTTATCAAAAATATTATCAAGTGTACCTTTAGTTTAATTTTCACTCCTCTTGTTTAAACAATAAAAATATATATTTTTAAAAATAAAGATAGAAATGATTAATGAAAGAATTTTTAATAAACTTTAATTTATAAATAATTATAATTCCAAACTCATATGAAATTATTATTTTAGGGAGTGTATTTTTTGACTAGAATTGCAATACTAGATAAGGATAAATGTCAACCAAAAAAATGTAACTATGCCTGTATAGAATACTGTCCTGGAGTAAGAATGGAAGAAGACACCATAATAATCAGTGATGAAGACAAAAAACCAGTTATATCTGAGGAATTATGTTCCGGATGTGGAATATGTACAAACAGATGTATATTTGATGCAATAAACATAATCAATCTTCCAGAAGTACTTACAGAAACACCTATCCATAGATATGGACCAAATAGCTTTGAATTATTTGGTATGCCAACAATAGAAGAAGGATCAGTAGTCGGATTATTAGGACCAAACGGTATTGGAAAATCAACAATACTCAACATTTTATCTGGACAAATCATACCAAACTATGGAAACTATGACCAAGAGGCAACATGGGATGATACAATAGAATACTTCAAGGGATCCCAACTACAAAGCTACTTTAAAAAATTAGCAGACAACCAAATAAAACTATCATACAAACCACAAATGGTAGATCAATTACCAAAAGTAGTCAAGGGAAATGTATCACAACTCTTAGAGGGAGTAGATGAAAGAGGAAAACTGGATGAAATAGTAGAAACACTAGAATTACAATCAACATTAGATAGGAAACTGTCAAATTTATCTGGTGGAGAACTTCAAAGAATAGCAATAGCGGCATCAGTACTACGTGATGCAGACTTCTACTATATAGATGAACCAACATCCTGGCTAGATGTAAAACAAAGACTCAACACAGTACAGGTAATAAGACAACTAACTGAAGAAAAAAGAAATGTACTGGTAATAGAACACGATCTTGCAACACTTGATGCTATGAGTGATTATGTACATGTAATGTATGGGGAAGAAGGAGGCTATGGTGTAGTAAGTAAACTTAGAGGAGTAAGAGTAGGAATAAATGCATACATCAACGGATTCTTAAATGAAGAAAACATAAGAATAAGAAAACAACCAATAGAATTTGAAATAAGACCACCAAGTGACTTAATAGAATCCGAAACTATTACAACATACAGTGATTTTTCCAAGAAATATGAAAACTTCCAACTAGAAGTGGATGAAGGAGAAATCAACAGAAGTCAAGTAATCACAGCATTTGGACCAAACGGAATCGGAAAAACAACATATGCCAAAATGTTGGCAGGAGTAGTAAAACCAGATTCTGGAGAAATAGAAGAGGAAATAGAAATAGCATACAAACCTCAATACATACAATCCGATTTTGATGGAACAGTACAAGATTTCCTATTTATGCATGCAAAAGGATATGGAACAAACGTTTTCAAAACAGACATATCCAAACCATTTGACTTGGATAAAATCATAGATAAAAATGTAAATAAACTATCAGGGGGAGAAATGCAAAGACTAGCAACTGCAGTAACGCTCTCACAGGAAGCAGATGTTTATCTACTGGACGAACCTACAGCATTTCTTGACGTAGAACAAAGACTCAAAATAGCAAAAGCAATAAAACACATCATAACAAGAGACGACACATCAGCAATAATCATTGACCACGACATAGTATTCATAGATTACATCTCTGATAGGGCAATGGTATTCTATGGAAAATCAGGATATAATGGACATGCAACCGCACCAATAAATCTAAGAGATGCAATGAACAGATTTTTATCTGATGTAGAAATAACATTCAGAAGAGATAAAGAAACCAACAGGCCAAGAGTCAATAAAAAAGAAAGCTATCTTGATCGTCAACAAAAAGAAAAAGGAGAATATTACTACTTAGAAGAATAAAAGAAATATATTTTTTCTAAAGATATCTTCTTCATAATAACATAATAACTTATATAATTTACAAAAAGCTGGTGATAAAATGCATGTAATGATAATACCTACAATGGGATGTCCAGCAAACTGCAGCTACTGTTGGAGTTCTGAAACAACATCCCTTGTAATGAATCAAGAAACAATGACAGACATAGTTGAATGGCTAAAGGACTTTAAAGAAGAACCTACAACCTTCACATTCCATGGGGGAGAACCATTACTGGCAGGACATGAATTCTACAAACATGCACTAAATGAAATATCCACAAAACTACAACACCTATATCCTGCATATGCAATACAAACAAACCTGTGGAAGATGGATGATGAATATGCAGAAATCTTCAAAGAGTACAACATACCAATAGGAAGTAGTCTTGACGGTCCAAAAAGTATGAATGATAAACAAAGGGGAATAGGTTACTATGAAAAGACATTGGAAGGATATGAAATTGCAAAAAAACATGGACTAAGAGTAAGCTTCATAAGCACATTTACCAACTATTCCATACAGTACAAGGAAGAAATATTTGAATTCTTCAAAGAAAATGGATATAATATGAAACTTCACCCAGCATTACCTTCCATAAAAAGTCATAAAAGTGATAACTTTGCATTAGAACCAGAAGACTACGGGCAATTACTATTGTATCTGCTTGATGAATACCTGGATTTGGCTGATCAGATAGAACTAAAAAACTTAGACCACTTATGCAAGGCAGTATTTACTAAAAGAGGCTATGTATGTACCTATGTTGATTGTATGGGAAGTACATTTGCAGTAGGGCCTGACGGAAAGATATATCCATGCTACAGATTTGTAGACATGCCTGAATATGAAATAGGGCATGTTAAAGATAAACCAACATATCAACAGCTAATGCAATCAAAAGCAGAAAAGCTGCTGCTTGAATACAAGGACTTTGTCGATGAAGACTGCAAAGAATGCAAACACATAGACTACTGTCGTGGAGGATGTCCATACAATGCACTTACACTCACAGATCACAAAGTAAAAAGTGTAGATCCACACTGTAAGGCATATAAAATGATATTTGATAAAATAGACAAACTAATGAGTCAAAGACTTGACTTTTCATTTGAAGAGCTGGACAAAACAGTAGAGAAAGACTTTAACTTCACATTGGATATTGGATTGGATAATACAAAGGCACGTGGAGATAAGAAATTCACAGTTATGGACATAGCAATGAAATAACCTGGAAATTAATATAACATCCTTACCCGTTTTACTTTTTAATATTTAAATTCCCTCACTAACCCATTTTTTTTCAAAAATTTTTTATCTAATTTTGAATATACTATTTAATAGATTATTTAAGGAATGATTTTTCATGGAAACTATAGAAGTAGTAGCAGCCATCATTGAGAAAGATGATCAATTTCTTGCTACACAAAGAGGATATGGACAATTTAAAGGTCTTTGGGAATTTCCTGGTGGAAAGATTGATGGTGATGAAACTAAAGAAGATGCTTTGAAAAGAGAGATTAAAGAGGAACTAAATTGTGATATTGATATTAAAAGATTTATATTGACAATAGACTATGATTATCCTAATTTTCATCTAACCATGCATTGTTTTTTATGTGAATTATTATCTGATTTTACATTACTTGAACATGATGATTATCAATGGCTCAAAAAAGATAACCTGATGGATGTAAAATGGTTAGATGCCGATATTGAAATTGTTGATTACTTAATTGAACATATATGAAGGTTAAGTTCATGTCTGAAAACAAGCTGATTTTAAACAATCCTCAAGAAGATTTATCAGTATTAAATGTCATTAAAAAGGAATTAGCTAACTGTGATGAATTTCTAATTAGTGTAGCATTTATTACAGGAAGTGGAATCACACCTCTTCTTCAAATATTAAAGGATATTAATGCAAAAGGGAAAATTCTCACAACAGATTATAACTATTTCACTCAACCCAATGCACTTCTTTCCCTAATGAAGTTAGATAACGTGGAAATAAAAATCTTCAAATCAGATGATGATATTGCTTTTCATACAAAAGGGTACCTGTTCAACAAGGAAGGTAAGTTCAATATATTAATAGGAAGTAGCAATTTAACCATCAATGCATTGACAAAAAATAAGGAATGGAACGTTTACAACACTTATGACAGACAAGATAATTTCACAAATGACATATTAACCTCTTTTAATGAATATTGGAATCAAGCAGTAGGTGTTGAAGATTATATTGATGAATATATTCAATTATATGAGCAAAACAAACAGGAATACATTATTCAAAATAAGAATCAGGTAGAAATATTCACTCCCAATTCAATGCAGAAGGAATTTATAGATAATTTTATCAAATTCGTAGATAATGGAGAAAAAAGAGGATTACTTATCAGTGCAACAGGAACTGGTAAAACATATGCATCAGCGTTTGCACTTAAAAAAATCAAACCCCAAAAGTTCTTATTCCTAGTTCATCGTGAACAAATAGCTAAACAAGCAATGGATACATTTAAGAATGTTTTTGAAGAGGATGAATTTGGATTGTTATCTGGAAATAAGAAAGAATCCGATTCAAATTATTTATTCAGTACTATCCAGATGATGTCTAAGGATGAGATATATCAAAAATATGACCGAGATGAATTTGACTACATAATTATAGATGAGGTTCATAGAGCCGGAGCAAAAAGCTATCAGAAAATAATGGAATATTTTACTCCAAAATTCTATCTGGGTATGAGTGCATCACCTGATAGAACAGATGATTTTGATATTTATGAATTATTTGACCATAATATCATCTATGAAATCAGATTGAAAAAGGCATTAGAAGAGGATATGTTATGTGATTTTCATTATTTTGGAATAAATGATCCAGTAGATGCAAATGATGTAAGTGATGAACACGTTGACAGAATAATCGAAAACCTAGAATATTATAGATATTCCGGTGATAGAGTTAAAGGATTAATATTCTGTAACACAATAGAAAATTCCATAAAACTATCACAACAGTTTAATAAAAGGGGATATAAAACACTAAGTCTTAGTGGAAGTAACAATCAACAAGAAAGGGAAGATGCCATTCAAAGACTAATTACAGATGATAACGACGTTGAAAAACTAGATTATCTCTTTAGTGTTGACATATTCAATGAAGGGGTGGATATTAAAGAATTAAATCAGATAGTGATGTTGCGTCCAACTCAATCAAGCATAATCTTCATACAACAATTGGGAAGGGGATTAAGAAAAGCACATAGGAAGGACTATGTGGTAATACTGGATTTTATAAGCAACTATGATAATAATTATCTAATTCCCATTGCCTTATCTGATGACCGTACATATAATAAGGATACTATGCGAAAATTCATGATATCCACAACTACATCATGCATAGGTAATTCCACCATTAACTTTGATAAAATTGCAAAGGAACGGATTTTCAAATCAATAAACGATGCAAGCTTATCAAGAATTTCATTTATTAGACAGAAGTATAGGAATCTCAAATACAAACTCAACAAGATACCAACACTTATGGATTTCTATAATTATGATGAATTGGATCCAATGTTCATACTGGCTTATATAAAAAAATCAAATGCAATCACATCTTATCCTCAACTATTGGCTAAAATAGATGATGAATTTGATATTGCATTGTCTCAGGATGAATTATTGTATTTAAAGTACTTGTCTGATAAGTTAGCTAATGGTAAAAGACCTCATGAATTATACATATTAAATGAATTGATAGATAAGGAAACTACCACTCTGGAAATATTGGATAAAAAATTACAAGAGGAATATTCAATAACTAATAATCAAATTAGATTAAAGCATTCCTTGACAGTATTAAATAAGGAGTTTTATAAACAAAAAGACCAGAAGGAATATCTAACTGTTAATTTTTATGATATGAATGAAAATAATATAGTTATAAATGAAGAATTTAAGGAATTATTATTTAATGAAGAATTTAAGGAGTATGTTCTTGATTTGATTAGATTGGGATTGGCCTGCTATAATGATAAATATAATCATGAAAATGCAAGCTATGACATATTCAAATATTATGAAAAATATTCTAGAGATGACGTGGTAAGATTGCTTAACTTCAAAAGCAATGACTCATCAACAATATATGGCTACCGAACAAAAGCGGATATTTATGATAATTTATATTGTCCAATATTTGTAACATACAATAAGAAAGAAACAATCTCAAAATCCACACAATATGAAGATGAATTTATAAACAATAAACAGTTCAGTTGGATGACAAGGTCGAATCTGAAAATAACCTCCAAGGAGGTACAGGAAATAATAAATTATGAAGTAAATGGAAATAAATTCTTGTTATTTATAAATAAAAGTGATGATGAGGGCAAGGAGTTTTACTATATGGGAAGAGTAAAACCTATAAGTTATAATCAGACAACAATAAAGGATGATAAAGGAAAGGATAAATCAATCGTTAATTTCCATTTGGAGTTAGAAAAAACAGTAAAAAAAGATATCTATGATTATATTATAAATTAATATAATAGATAACTCCAATACAACTCTTTTTTTAATCTACCGTTAATGTTTTTTTCATGACTTATTATTCAATCCTTGTTAGGAAGGGGAATATGTTGATCTGCAACATTTAAATGTATTAGATATGGTCTTTTATTTTTTATTGCCTCATCTAACTTATCACTTAACTGTTGGATGGTAGTCACTTCATCTGCTTTTATGTTATAGGCATGTGCTAACTGTACAAAATCAGGATTTTCCAATTTAACCTGATAGTTCGGATATTCTGCCATATCCTGCCATTGTTTTATTATTCCAAGTAGCTGGTTATCAATGATTACTATGATAATAGGCAGTTTATATGTGTTGATTACTGCCAGTTCCTCGATTGTCATCTGAGCTGAACCATCTCCGGGACAAGCTATGATAACATCATTCTCTCTTGCAAAGCTTGCTCCTATACTTGCAGGGATACTGTAACCCATAGGTCCATAACCTCCTGAAAATAGTAACTGGCTATGCCGTTGTGGTTTGGAATCAACTGTAAAGTATGTTGGTGTTTGTCCTGCATCATAAATGAAGGTAATATTTTCATCCTGTTTTGACAGTATTGTCCTTACAACTTCTTCCTGATTTAGAAGTTCAGTTTTTGTGAGTTTATTTTTAGGATAGTCTCCCTGTGAAAGTATTCTTTTATACCATTTGGGATTTGTTTGCTTAATTTCTTTGTCATTTAGTAATTGAAGGAATTTCTTCACGTCATTATGATAGAATTGTTCTACTTTTTGATGTTCTTGATTTGTATTTACTTGTATAACATTGTCACAATTTATATGGGCTGTTGTTCTATCACATAGTCTTGTACCTAATGCAATTATTAAATCAGCATGTTCTGTTGCATATTTTGCTTGTTTTGTCGCTCGTATTCCTGTCATTCCCAGATTTATATCTTCTTTCTCATTTATGATTCCTCTTGCATGGAATGTTGTTGTAACAGGTATTTGTGTTTTTTCTACAAACTCATAAAATTCATTCATTGCATCTGCATATATTATGCCGGAACCAGCAATTATTAAAGGTCTTTCTGATTCATCTATGCATTTAATTGTATCTTGAATTGATAATTGTAATGGTGTATTAATTTTTTTCTTAATTATAACTCTATGGTCTACATCGAGTGTTTTATTTTGGATATCTTTTGCAATATTGATGTGGAAAGGTCCGTTAATTCCACATTTTTTATTGTTAAATACTTCTTCAATATTGGTCATTAACTTCTCAGGACTATTGGAATAAAAACTCTTAAGTGTAATAGGCTTGAAAACACCATTTATGTCAATGTCCTGGAAACAATCACTGCCCTTCTCATTCTTCTTCACATCTCCTGTAATGACAAGTAATGGCACATTATCCTTATATGCAGTAGATACGCCCATAACCATATTCATAGCACCAGGACCTGCAGTAGCAATACATACTCCATATTCTCCTGTAATGCGGGCATATGCATCAGCTGCATGAACTGCTGCCTGTTCATGCTTTACAAGAATATGTTTAATCTTTGATTTTCTTAAAGCTTCATAAATATGTAGAACTTGTTCACCGGGAAGTCCAAAAACATATTTTACACCTTCATCTTCAAGTTTCTTTACGAGATATTCAGCAACATTCATATTATTAGTCATAACAATCATCCATCATTTTTTTTCCTGATAAGAACCATCATATTCTCCAGATCCTTCCACAGCAAATACAACTGCCTGTACAAAACGTTCCCCTTTTTTAATCTTAAATGGATAATCACCATTATTAATAATCATAAACTGAAGAGTTCCATAAAAACCTGGATCTCCTACAGCTGTATGAACACTGATAAATGAACGCAGTAGTGTAGATCGTGGAAGATAAAGCATAGTATAACCTTTAGGAATCTTAATCTTGCCCTGTACTGTTGCACTATATGCGGTTTTAGGTTCTAAAGTATAAATTTCATCATCAATTTGCTTAAGTTCGGGTAAAGTCTTGACATCATCAATTAATGAACCAGGACCTACCTGTTTATATAACTTATCCAGTCTCAAATCAATACCCGAAGCCTCTATTGTATCAGCAAATTCTGGAAATAATTTAAGTAATTCATCCTGTCCTAACATAAAAATCACATTTAAAAAAATATTTTTATTTTTATTTAATTAATAGATTTATAATTCTTATTATTAAACATTAATAATTTAGAAAAACAAAACTAATAATAGATTTACATATTATTTTTTTTATTGGAGAAAAAGACTATGGTTGACTATATTGAAATGATAAAAATATTCCTACGGGGATTACTGATGGGAGCATCAGATATAATGCCAGGGATATCTGGTGGAACAATTGCATTGATTACAGGGATATATGATAAGCTTATAGGTTCTATCAGTAACATAAAACTATTATTCCTAAAACCATTATTAAAAGGAGATTTCAAGGAATTTAAAAAACAATTATTCGAAGAGATAGACTTTAATTTCTTCATACCATTGGGATTGGGAATAGCACTTGCAATGTTGCTTATGGCAGGAATAATTAATTATCTGCTTGGAAACTATGCTGCATTTACATATTCATTCTTTGCAGGATTAATACTTGCATCAATATTTATTCTATACAAACAATTGGATGCATTGAATATTAAAGCAATAGCAACAACAATAATCTTCGCAGTATTGGGTTTCTTGTTTGTCGGAGCAAATCCTATACAAGCGGCACATTCACTGCCAATATTATTCATATCCGGATTTGCAGCAATATGTGCAATGTTACTTCCCGGAATATCCGGTTCAAGTCTACTATTGCTATTAGGACAATATGAATACATGATAGATGTATTGCATAAGATATCCATAATTGAAATAATTGTATTTGTATTAGGAGCAGCAGTAGGATTTATGGCAATGAGTAGGATAATAAAATATCTGCTAGAAAATCATAAACAAGTTACAGTAGCAGCATTAATTGGTATTATGTTAGGTTCAATGAGAGTACCAGCACAACATATCATATCTGCAGATGGATTTTCATTGTTTATCTGTTTAATAATAGGAATAATTGGAATGATAATAGTTCTGGCAGTAGAAACAAGATTTAATTATGAATTAATATGAAACAAGTTTATAATGGATTAAAATTCTAAAAATATTTTTGTTTCATATTTCTTCTTTATTTTAAAATATTTTACTATATTTACATAAGTTTAATACATATTAAGTTAATATATAGTTATTGTAATTATCTTTGAATTTGTGTTGAAAATGATAATTACAAAACTATTGAATAGATTTTTTTCAGTCAACGGAGCTTTTATGTTACCGTTGACTGGTAAACATTTGTTTAATGGTATTTTCATATTATAAATCTTTTAATATTTTTGTTCATTTATTTATTTTTTTAATTTTTATTTTAAAATTAAGTTTCACCTGATTATTGAGTTATTGAAATATAATTTTAACAATTTAACGTTGATTTTTAAAGTACTGATTTTTCTTATGGCTTATTATTATTGAAATATTTAATCAATTTCCTTTGGAAATTTTTTACAAAAAAAATGGGGTGAAGAGGTTATGAATTAATCTTCAAATATAAGATTAATCATCCATTCTGGTTTGAATTCCATTAAATCATCATAGGATTGTCCAGTACCTACAAATAATATTGGTTTATGAATAACATGTCCAATTGATAATGCAGCTCCTCCTTTAGCATCAGCATCTGCTTTGGTAAGGATAATTCCATCAATATCTATTACATCATTAAATTTGGTTGCTTGTTCTGTAGCATCATTACCCATTAAGGCATCTCCTACATACATAATGCAATCTGGCTTGGATACTCTTTTAATTTTTTTCATTTCATCCATAAGATTTACATTTGTCTGCATACGACCAGATGTATCAATCAATACCACATCTTTACCTGTAGCTTTTGCATGTTCTACTGCATCATATGCTACTGCTGCAGGATCAGAATTACGTGCATGTTTAATGATTTTTAAGTTAAGGTTTTCTGCATGATGTTCTAACTGTTCAATAGCTCCTGCTCTAAATGTATCTGATGCACCAAATACTGAGGAATAACCATGTTTCTCCAGATATTTTGCAAGTTTTGCAATAGTGGTGGTTTTTCCAGTTCCATTAATTCCGACAAACATTATTTTGTAAGGTTCACCGTTCTGTTTAGCTTCTTCAATATTTCCCAGTAAATCATATGAACCATTATCAATAATCTCGGTGATAGCACTTTTAAGTGCATTGGTTGTGAATAATTCCATATCTCCTCGGCGTTTAATCTTTTTACCTATAAGATCTTCTTTTACTGATTCAACAATTCTATCTGCTACTTCATATGCTACATCACCTTCAAGAAGTGACATGAACAGTTCATCAAGTATCTCTTCAATATCATCTTCAGTGATGGTTTTTTGAGTAATGAAGGAGAACATTCCACCAGATTTTTCCTCTTTAGGAGCTTTTTTCTCTTTCTTCTCTTCAACAACAGATTCTTTTTCTTCATCTTTTGATGTTTCTTCTTCCTTCTTCTCTTCTTTAGCAGGTTCTTCTTTATCTTCTTTTTTATTTCTTCTAAAGAAGGAGAATCTGCTTTTTTTCTCTTCTTTAACAGGTTCTTCTGATGTATCTTTTTTGTCTTGTTCTGTAATTTTTTCCTCTTCAAGTTGTGAGGATTCTTCTTCTTGTTCTGCAGTTTCTTCCACTTCTTCTGTTAAAGTTTCATCTTCTTTAGTTTCTTCTTCATCTTCTTTAGTTTCTTCTTC
>SUTR01000004.1:0-60360 GCA_015062825.1 Methanosphaera stadtmanae | reverse complement strand
TCTGCAGTTTCTTCCACTTCTTCTGTTAAAGTTTCATCTTCTTTAGTTTCTTCTTCATCTTCTTTAGTTTCTTCTTCTTTATCCTTATTTCTACTAAAGAATGAGAATCGTTTTTTCTTTTTCTCTTCTTTTTTAACAGGAGGTTGTTCTTCAATTTCCTTATCTTCTATAGTGGTATCTTCTGATTCTTCTTCTTCATCACTGATTTCTTCTTTTTCTTCTTCAACTTTATCAATAGGTTTTTCTTCTTCAGTGGTCTCTTCTTCTTCAGAAATTTCTTCTTCTTTTTCTTGGGAAGATTCATCTATTTTTTCACTTGTTTCTTCTTTTACTTCTTCAGAAGTTTCTGTAGTTTTTTCTTCAATTTCTTCATTGTCTTCTTCTATTTCTTCCTCAGTTTCACTTGTTTCTTCTTCTTGTTCTGTTTTTGAGTATTTTTCTTCAATTGATGAAAATGCTTCTTCAAGATTATCTAAATCTTTTGCAAATTCTTCATCGTGTTTAGTCATCTCTTCTTCAGTAGTTTCTGATGCATCCTTAATAGTTTTATTAAATTTCTTTTTTAGAAAATCGAACAATTTTTCACATTCCTTATTATCCTATATGATTAAAAACTTTAATATTAATTAATGTTTTGTTTTTTATTAGTTAAAATGTTAATTATTTTTAATGATATGTGATTTAAGTCATTAAATAAATTTATATAAAAAAAAGTATAATCTGTGGTGGTGAAGTAGAGATTTATTTTCTTTCTTTTTTGATTTTATATTTCTTTTCCTTTTCTATCTTTTCTTGTTTTTCCATTAATGGTTTTGATAATCGTTTTAATAATTTTTCATAGGCTTTAAACATAATATCACCATTTTAATTATTTATTTTCCCTGGATATTTTAGATTTAATTTATATATGGGTGGCATTTGATTTAATGAAAATATCTATACTATTGTTAAGTTATACTAAGAACTCTTAGGCAAACCTGTTTAATAATATGTTATCTAAGAAGTATATAACTTTACTAAAGTGTAATTGTTAAAAGTAGATGGAATTTAAAAATATTTTGTATTTAAAAAAAAGGTTGATAAGAAGAAAAAATTACATTGGTGGAACCTGTTGTTGCATTTGTTGTTGTTGTTGCATTAACTTTTCTGCTTCAG
Source organism: Methanosphaera stadtmanae (assembly GCA_015062825.1). Taxonomy (GTDB): domain Archaea; phylum Methanobacteriota; class Methanobacteria; order Methanobacteriales; family Methanobacteriaceae; genus Methanosphaera; species Methanosphaera stadtmanae_A. The sequence continues at coordinate 59,205 of SUTR01000004.1, read as the reverse complement.
GTCTTTTTTGTGCAATGTAATCATTGATTTTTTGTAATTGTTCGGTAAGTGAACTAATTAACTTCTGCACTTCTTCCTTATCGTTTTTGAGAGTTTCAACAGTTTCTTCTCTTGATCTTTTAATTGCAACTTCAGAACCAACACCTACAATTATATCTTCAGATTTTAGTTCTGCAGTTACGAAACAACCTGCACCAATTGGTATTAGTGTTTCTTTACCAACTGCACCTTCAATGCCTTTAACTGCACCTTCAGCTGATTGAAGATCATTTAATGACATGTTCAGTTGTTCAATTTGTTGTGTGATTGTTTCACCTTGTTGTTGCAATTGATTTAGTTCTGTGACCATTTGTTCTAATCTTTGTCTATCATCCATAATGATACACCTCTAATTTTGAATATCAGTCACATTTATATTAAATCTTTTACAACAGGATCTGTTACTTCGTCAGCTGTTATTTCGACTATTTCATCGAATACTATTTTATCCCTGTTAAGACGTTGTTTACTACCAAATTCAGAGTATAATTTTTCTTTAACATCTTCTTCTTTAATACCTTTTAATTCTCTTGTAAATGGTTTGGTTTTATCAACATCTAATAATTTTCCTTTTACTCTAAAAATTTTAGTTATCATAATTATTCCTCGAATAAGTTAAATACTTGGTCAATCCTTGCTAGTTCTGGTCCTGTAGTTTTATTTCCTACAATGACTCCTCTTGAATTTGCAATGATACATGCTCCTACGAGTTTAACTCCACGGTTAACTGTACCAATTTTTGCAGGTACTCCTAAAGCATCTTCCACTAATTCTAGTTCATCTTCAGATGCATCAGGATGTACTAATGCTCCTTTATTTGTAGCAGCTACTGCTGATCCTACTATATCAAATCCAGCAATTGTGCTTTCAACAAGTTCTACTTCTAATGTTTTTCTAAGTATTCTTTTTGATTCATCAGACAATCCTGGATGAACAATAGCTCCATTATCATTAGCTACAATTACATTTCCTATTGCAGTTAATTTGTCAGGAATTATTTCAACATTAATATCATGTTCACGAATAATATCTAATTCATGTGAAAAGATATATGGTGATACAATTAGACCGTTTGAATTTCCAGCCATTAATGCTCCTGCTAGATTACTACCACAGATTGGTGTTTTAATAATTGGTACCTTAAGTGTTTCTTCAATAGTTTTCATGTATGATTCTTGAAGTCCTGGAGAAACTATTGCGACATTGTCCTTTGCTAATATGGATACTCCTAAATTAGGATTTCCATCTATGTCAAATCGTTGAATCATCTTATCACTCCATCTGTGAATTATTTTTATTTTGACTATTATGTAACAATATAATTCTATTACCCATCTCTTAAATAATGAGAATTATATTTAAGTAGCAGAGAGTTGATTAAGTTCTCTTATTTACATGTATACATTATTATCTAATCCTTTAGTAACTCGTATTATAATGATAAAGGGTTTTAGATAATTTAATAATCTCATAGTTAGCATAAATTAGTAGATTGATTATTCTTCTACTAATGTAACTTCTACTGTTCCATCTTCTTCAACAGCTTTAACTTTAATTTTTGAAGGGATTTTTTCTATTCCTCTTTCCCATACTTTTTCATTAACTGATTGGTCAATGATTACATCTTCAGTTTTCATATGTTTTTGAATGAATTCTCTGATGTATCTCATTGCTTTAGGTGACCTTTTTGTTCTAGGTACTCTTTTAACATCCCTAAGTGGGATTGTGTAAATTCTTTCCATTAATATACACTCCTGTAAGCTTTAAATAAAAATTAAATATAGTGTGTTTATACTTTAATTTTACTTCTACTCCATTGTCTAGCTTTTGGATGAGTTCTTAATCTTCTTGATGTTTTCATCATAGCAAAGATAGGTACTCTTCTGTTTTGTTTAGTTTTTTTAGCTAATCTAAGCTTTTTAGGTAATTGTTTATTTTTACTCATTTTTATTCCATCCTATAACTCTTGATTGAATATGTCTCGGGAAAAATTCATCAGTGTCATAACCTTTTTCTTCCAGCAATACCCTAATTTCCATCTCATAATCTGAACTGTTATGGATGTTGCTTTCACTTTTTTGAAGTTTGAATAAATCATCACTTATATCATTAATAGTTTTATATCCAATTCCTGTTAGGTTTAAATATTGAACATTCTTCCTATCTTCCAAGCTTTGAATTTCATTCATCTTCATTTTAGGTATTCTATCTTCTCGTCTTGTACCGTCGGCTATGATTTTATAATCATCTGCCAGAATTTCAAGTACGGTATGATGTATATGATTTATTCCGTTGTTTGGAAAATTATCTTCAATAATCATATCTACAGCATCAAGTAATATCTGTTTATCCAGTTTTAAAACCTTGTGTTTAAATCCTAAACTTGCTGCTGATTCAATTGCTGGTTTTGTAGAATCAAAGATTCCAAAGTTAATTGTAACCAACTCAACATCATATCCTAGACGATCAAGTATGACTGCCATTAATGAACTATCTTTTCCACCACTATAAGTAATAGCTACTTTCATAAGAATACACAGACATTATAATTATTTTCTTGTAATGTGAATTTCACGTTTTTGACCTTGCATATTTCTTAGAATCTGTTTTACAGTATCATCACTAACTGGTAATGGTATCTGTCTAGCTTCAGCCAATTGTATTAACTGTAATTCAATTGCGTTAACTACTTCTGGTTTGGTTAATCTAAGGTTTGCCAGTCTTTGACGTGCTTCTGGAGTTAATATTTGTCTTAGTGCTTGTTTCTTCTGTTGTTCATACTGTTGTCTCATTTGTTCTTCTTGTTGCATTTGTTGATAATCCATAGCAGGTTGCTGTTGCTGTTGTTGCATCTGTTGTTGTCTTATCTGTTCCATTCTTCTACGTCTAATATCATCAAGTTCACTCATGATAATACAACTCCCTTGTTTTTAATAATTTCCCATAATTAGTATTTTGATAATTCAGGAATGTCTTTAATAATTTCAGTAGCTTTGTTGTCTAAATATGATTGACCTGCAGGTGTTACACATCTACCTTCTTCAGTTTTCTGTACATATCCTGCTTCTTCTAATTGTTGTAATGCGGTTCTTATGATAGATCCACTTCCTTTTCTGAATTTTTCAGGGTTGGTTCCTCTATCTTTGTTGCCACCATATTTAGTTTGTAATCTGCTAAGTCCTACAGGACCATCTACATATACTCTTCTGAGTAATGCTGCAGTTCTTACATACCACCAATCTGGATTTTCAGGTCTACGTTCTTTATGTACACCAGTTTTTACAAACTGTGCCCATGAAGGTTCATTAATTTTATCGTTTTCTTTTAATTCTTTACTTACTGCATTAATTAAACTATCAGCAGGTACATCGAATGCTGTTGTCATGGTTTAATTTGCCTCCTATTAAATTATAGTTTTTATTGTTCTATAAATTTTAGAATTATCTTTTCCTTTTATATAATACGGCAACATTACCTCTAACATCAATCAATTGGGACTTTGTATTTTTAACGATTTCCTCTAAGAATTCATCTTTATTAGATGCGATATTACGAGTAAATCGTATTTTTACAATTTCACCATTTTTTAATTGACGTCTGATTTCTTCAAATACATTTTCATTAATACCATTCTTACCTATATTAATTTCAACTGCATTAAGTGAATTTCTCATTATTTCTTTTTTACTCTGGACTTTGCTCATATAATCAACTCCATTAACCTATTCTTCCTTAGTGTATGGTACTCTGGTTGTATAACCACATTCAAGACATGTTCTTGAAATGGTATTGTCAGAAAGCCTTACTCTTAAGTTAGCTCCTGGTTTAAGGAACTTATTACATTTTTTACAAAATCTTCCTCGCCAATAATGTGGTAATGTTATATTATACTTAGTAGAGATACTACGAGTTAGCTTAACATAACGATCAGATCTTTCAGGATGCTTAGAAAACTCATACTCTGCTCGATTAAATAATATTTCCATTCTTTCATTGGCAATCTTATTAATCCATTTCTTTTGTTTTCTTCTGCTCAAAAATATCTAATCCTCTAAAAAAATATAGAAATATTGTTCTTAAGTGCAAGGAATGAAATTATGATAAACATAAAATCTAGATAGTAAACTTAAGAATAATAATATAATTTATGTTTAACATTACTTAAATATATTATGTCTACTTGAAGGTCATTTTCACCAATTGTCATATAACATAGACAAAAGTTAGCATAAAAATTATTCAGCATTACTTGAAAATAAAAAAATAATCTGAAAAAAAGAAAGATATAAATACTATAAAGTTAAACTTATAGAAAAAATATTAGCACTAACTATTATCAGTCCAATAAATTAAAATATTTACCCAAATAATCAATCACACCCAATGGACAAACAACATCACCATCAATAATTTTAACAAGAATATCAACAATCTCCTCAGGTGACTTGTTAGTGGTGTCAACTTCCTGAACAATATCTCCATAGGTCTCATAACTTTCAGAAGTGCAAACACCTAAAATCTCGGCAGAAACATTTTCATCCACTTTTTTATCCTTCCAATTGCGATGGGATAATCTTTCTTTAAGAATCAAAGGATCACATCTTAACACAACAATCAGGTCACTAAAAGGATAATCCTGTGCAAGATGACCCTCAAAAATCAACAGAGTCTCAGCATTTTCATTTTTAATATCGTTAATAATGGGTATCATAGCCTCAGTATCAACAATCCTATAACCACGAACCTCATCAGTACCCAAATTCAAATCATAATCATCAAGAAGAGAATTGATACTAATAAGCTTAGAATCTAGTCGCTGATGCAATAGTTGTGAAACCGTGGTCTTACCAGTACCTGGAGTTCCCGTAATTGTAATCATCATAAAAATCTAATCCTCCTTTATAACAGACTCATAATAAAATTACCAATAGTCAATGTAAAATTAGCTTCAATAATTGCTGCAATACAAAGTAGCACAGTGACTAAAATAATTGTTAAAATGATGTCCTTTATCATCAATCTTGAGTCATGAAGCTCTCCCTTAAATGTTTTTCCATTCTGAAAAATACCCTTCAATATCTTAATTTCAAACTTAGTGACAATAAATGATCCAAGCATTGCAAGAAACAAGGCAGGAATCTCGAAAATACCATGAGGAAAAGTATATAAAAATATGATATGGCCAGGCACAATACTAGTTATAAAGCCAATCAAAATACCATTAACAAACAACACCATCACGGATATAACTGAAAATGTAAATCCCAACAGAATCATCAATAGATTAACACGAATATTATTCAAGAACAATGCAACTGTACTATCTATAGGATTATCCAATGGAATATTCATATTTTTCATTGCCTCTAACATAATGTTCCTAAACACATCATTATAAACATAACCAACAATTATGGAGATAATGAATATGATAATGCCCAATAAAATCAGATTCCTGTTACGGATAAAATAATCCTTAACATATTTTTTACTAAAAATACTTATAAGTTCCTCTTTAATCATATGTACATCACTAAATCTAATCAAATAGTAATTATATTTATCAATCAACAATATAATAATTTTCTCATATATTTATTTAATTGAATTTCACAATTCATATTCGGTTTAATCAGTTATATGTTTCTTGTATGCTTCTTAAAAGAATATTTTTAAATAATCCTTGATTATTCTAAAAGATTATGGGAATATGTCTTCAAGAAAGCTTATTTAAAAAATTGGGTATACTTGGGAAAAAAAGTAATAATTAGAAGAGGAGTTTAAGGAGTAATATCTAATATTACATAGTTCGTATAACTTCACGAATAGCTTCAGGATCTGATGAAACCTGTGTTGGTTCTTCACAAGCATCTATTGCAACATTAGGATCTTTAAGAACGTGACCTGTTACAACACATACTACACGTTCACCCTTATCAACAACACCATTTTCAACAAGTTTTCTAAGTCCTGCAATTGATGCTGCACTAGCAGGTTCCACACCAATACCTTCTGTTCTTGCAAGATATTTTTGTGCATCTAGAATTTCATCATCAGTAACTGTTTCTGCAGTACCATTTGATTCTTTAATTGCTCTCATAGCTTTAAGTGTACTTACAGGTGCTCCTATCCTAATAGCAGTTGCAATGGTTTCAGGATTTTCTACTGGAACAACTTCATCAGTGCCTGCCTTAATAGCATTTGCTATTGGTGCACTGTTAACAGCTTGAATACCAGTCATCATAGGTGTGTCCTTAATATAACCTGCATTGCTGAATTCAGTTATACCCTTCCATATTGCAGATATGTTTCCTGCATTACCTACTGGTAGAACAATTCTGTCAGGACTTTGCCATCCTAAATCATGGACTATTTCCATACCAATGGTCTTTTGTCCTTCTAGACGATATGGATTTATTGAATTCAATAGGTATAATTCTCCATCTAATGCTAATTTTGTAATGGTTTCTAATGCATCATCAAAGTTTCCATCTACTCCAAATACTTTGGCTCCATGGAACATTGCCTGTGCTAGTTTTCCTAATGCTACTTTTCCGGATGGTAAAAGTACTGCACATTTAAGTCCTGCTCGTGCTGCATATGCTGATAATGATGCAGATGTATTACCTGTAGATGCACATCCAACCATTCCTACACCTAAATCAACAGCTTTTGTAGTTCCTACACTCATTCCACGATCTTTAAAACTGCCTGTTGGGTTGGAACCTTCTACTTTAACATAGAGTTCTACTCCTAGTTCTTCTCCTATTTTGTCACATTTACAAAATGGAGTTCCACCTTCATCAAGGCTTATTCTGTTTTCAGCATTTACTGGTAAAAATTCCTTATATTTCCATATGTTATCTCTTCTGTTTTCAAAGGTATCTTTTGATATTCCATCTACTTCTGTTACAACTTCTAATATGGAGTCACATTTACTGCATGTGTATATTATTTCATCATCATCGTATTCTGCTCCACATGAAATACATCTTATCATTTAAATTCTCCTTAACTATCAATATAATATTGTATCTTTTAAATATGAATCTAATAAATTAGTTTACAACAATATTTCTCTAGTAATATTATATCTGTTTACTATTTAATAATAATATTACCTTTATTGAAATCATAATTATTGGTAGATAGGACGATGATATCAATACGTTTTGTATGTCAATATAATATTCTAATCTAAAAAAAGTAAATGAAATGTGGAAAGGAGAATTGGGATTATGCATGGATATTATCCATGTCCTCCACCCATAAGATAACTAATTATGACTATTAGCACACCAACAGATATGATTTTAAAAGCAGTTTTGGCCATACTTTCCTGTGAAATCTTACCTAGATAACAGCCTAATACTACAAGCATCACAAAACATATGATAAGTGTAGCACTAAGTGCAGTGTATATGTCACTGAATATGAAAAATGGAATTGATGGAATAAATGAACCCATAAAACTTGCACTTCCATGAGTAAGCATACTCATAAATACACGATACTTTGCCTGTTGATGAATAACAGTATCATCAAGTTTACGTTCTTTAAGTATCATCTGATTTTCAAGTTCTCTTATTAGTTTACCTTCCTCTGCATGTTCACCAACATATGAACCAAAACCATTGGATAATGCAATAGCAATACCACCACTTAAACCGGTAAGACCAACAGTCCATGGATTAACATTTCCACCACTGGATAATCCTACAATAGCAGCAGTAAGTGAAATACTAAGCACGGTTAAAATACCATCCAATGAACCTAAAGCCACATAACGACTAAGTTCTATATAATCCTTTATAATTTTCTTTAACGTTACTTTCATAATTAATTTATCCTTTAATATTTATTTTAAATTTTATCGTCCTAATTGTTTATGTGCACGTGCAAGATGTCCTGCTGCAAGAGCACCTACAAGGGACAATTCACCTGCAAGGACTATTCCTGCAATGATGGATGCAAATCTTTCAACCTTGCCAGAACCCTTACAATCCATAATGTTCAATGACTCAACTGCAGTTTCAAGTCTTGTTCCACCACCAACTGTTGCAACTGGAAGGTCAGGTAATGTTATGCTGAAGTATAAATCGCCATCATCATTTTCAGCAGAGGTAATACCAATACTTCCTTCAACAACGTGGGCTGGATCCTGTCCGCAAGCAAGGAATACTGCTGCTACCATATTAGCAAAATGTGCATTATATCCATAGCTACCACTTATGGCAGAGCCCAATAAGTTTTTTACATAATTAACTTCCACCATAGCTTCAGTGGTGGTCTTCAAGGTTTTCTCAACAACATCCTTTGGAATGGTAATTTCAGCAATTAAACTTTTACCTCTTCCTTCTATCATATTAATGGCAGAAGGCTTTTTATCAACACATAAATTACCGCTTAATGCAATGACACTAATATCATTTTCTTCTTCAATAATGCTCAATGCCTTTTCTGTAGCTATAGTAACCATATTCATACCCATACTGTCACCAGTATAATAAACAAATCTAGGATACACATATCTTCCAACTATTGCTATAGGATCAATCTTCAATAATTTTCCATGGCTTGTGGTTGTTTCAGCTTCCTGTTTAATCCTTTCAAAATTATCATTAATCCAATTCTTAAGCTTCTTAGCAGCTTCTACTGATTTGGTCTTAATTGCCGGTGCACGGGTCATCTGATTATTGGTAATAGATACATGACAATTATCTGCCTTTCTAATTGCAGAACATCCTCTATTAACTGATGCAAGTAAAGCACCTTCTGTTGTTGCCATAGGAACGTATGTTTCAATTGTTTCATCTTCGGTGTAAATCTTTAATGGTCCAACTACACCTACAGGCACTTGAATAGTTCCTATTGCATTTTCAATATTTTTCTTTGATGTTTCAGTCATGTCTATAGAGTAACTACCAATATTTTCTAACTTGGTATTTGATTGTTTTTCTATAAATCTACGACGAATATCAGCTGCCTTATTTGCAGATTCCATAATATTTTCTAGCTGATGAAGCTTTATTTCTCCATTTTCTAGTTTTTCAATTATTTCATCTATGTTATCCATAGTAATCTCCTCATAATTAATGAAATGTTTAATATTATTATTTGTAAATGTTTTTAATAAATCTTATTATTTAAAAAAATTAGAAATGGATAAAATCCATTAAATAATTATCAATATTGTGTTTGATGGTGAAGAAAAATATTATTGTAACTCTTTTAGAATGCTTATAATTTCACTAGGAATATCAGCAACATGTACTCCATATTCTTTTAGAAGTTGTTTCTTATGTTGAGCTGTACCATCAGTTCCTTCAATAATAGCACCAGCATGCCCCATACGTTTTCCTTGTGGTGCTGATACTCCTGCAATAAATGCAACTATAGGTTTTGAAATATTTTCCTGAGCATATCTTGCTGCTTTAACTTCTGCTATTCCACCAATTTCACCAAGAAGAACAATCTGTTCAGTTTCAGGATCTTTTTCAAATTCATCCAGTACTTTAATGAAATCCATACCTGTTACTGGATCTCCACCAATACCAACACATGTACTTTCTCCAAGACCAGCTGCCGTAATTTGACTAGCAATTTCATAGGTTAATGTTCCACTACGTGAGACCAATCCTACTTTTCCCTTATTGAATATGTTTGTAGGCATAATACCTAATTTACCAACACCTGGAGTAATAAGTCCGGGAGTGTTTGGTCCAATAATTTTAGTATTGTTATCTTTTGCATATTGGACTATTTCCATGGTATCCTGTACTGGAACATGTTCTGTAATAATAATAACTAAATCTAATTGGGATATAGCTTCAAATGTTGCATCTTTAACATGTGGTGCTGGAATAAATATGATACTTGCATTTACATTTGGATGGTGTTTTTTAATTTCCTCAATTGAATTGTATACAGGTATGCCTTCTACAGTTTGTCCTGCTTTACCTGGACTTGTACCTGCTACAATGTTAGTACCATATTCCAACATATGTTTTGTATGGAATCTTCCCTGTTTACCTGTAATTCCTTGTACTATTGCTTCTGTATTTTCATCTAATAAAATCAACTAAAACCTCTCCCTTTTTAAATATTTAATCTCTGAATCTTTTTAATCATTTAAACTGTTAGTAAAATATAATAAAATTTAATTAAAAGTAAATCTTTTCATGATTAATTAGTAATATATTTATCATAATTTATATAAAAAGTTATTTAGATTTTTATTATTTAACATGTAATTAATGATAATTTCAAGCTAAAAACAAAATTTCAGGTAGAGCAATATCTTTTATTTTAAACATCTCATTCTATAGGTAAACGGAATTGATAAGTCAATAAGATTATGATTCATTATAGCTGTTACAGTAAATATTACACTACCTGGAATAACATTACAAGCACTGCCTCTATGGGTTAAGTATGTATTTTTAGAGCCAAGAATACTACCTATCATAGCACCGGCCACTACACCTACCTGCTCGGTATTATGAACGCTGGCAACAATAACAGGATCATCAGTACTATTTGATACAAAGCCCACTCCTGGAATTTCTTTTATATCATCAACAACACTACATGAAATATCACCAACATATTTCATTCCACAAGCTGCATCATAGGCATTCTTTGCAACACTGCCAACAAAACTTTCACCACAATAAGTGTCAAATGCTACAACAACAGCATCTGGATAAAATTTTTTATCCAAGTCAATTTCAGCATAGCTTATTCCTTCACCAGCTTGGCTTTTAGTTTTACCAACACCATTTAAATCATCAAAACCCTGGGCATTCTCGTATAAAATATTATAAATCTTTGAATTAACACTTTCAAGAGTATTATCATCATTAATGATGGTAGAAACAGTAATATCATCACCAGTAACATTTGTAACCTTTGAAAAAACAATATTCTCATCAATAATAGATAAAAGTGAACTGTCCACATTACTGACTAAATCGTTATCACATGAAATATCATTATCAGAAATATCAATTCCCATACATGTCATCTTCATATTTAAATACCATCCATAAAATTCATATAATAATAGTTATGTATCAAAGTCATTAAAAGAAGTATCTAGAAAATTATTAACAAAAGGACACCTATATATAATAATAGAATTATTCAATAAGAGGCTTGATTAAAATTAACACAGGAGTATGCGCTTCAATAACTGATAATAACTTGGATGATATAATAAGGACTGTTGAAAAAATAAAGGATAAACCAATAGGTTATATTGAATTAAGAATGGATTTAGTTGAAAACATCAACACAGACCTTGCCGGTCAAATAATCGCCAAGGTAAAGGAAATTACAGAAATACCAATCATACTAACCAATAGAACACAAACTGAAGGTGGAAATAATAAACTCTCAGAAAGACAACGCGTAGAGATACTGATTGAAAATGCCAAAAATGTCGAAATAACAGACATTGAATTATCAACAGATGCTAAACTTAGACAAAAAGTAATAGACAATGCAAATAAAACAATAATCTCTTATCATAACTTCAGCAAAACACCACAGATGGATAAATTACAGGATATCATAGATGAATCATTATCCATAGGGGACATGGCAAAGATAGCAGTTAAACCGGTTAATGTTGAAGATACATATACCATAATTCAGTTATTGCTTGATAATCCGGGAATTATAGCAATAAGTATGGATGCGATTGGTTCATATACAAGAATATTTGCACCAATACTATCAAGTCCAATAACATATGCTTCAATAGAAAAAACATCAGCACCAGGACAATATGATATTGATACAACCATAAGACTATTAGAACAATTAAAAAATTGATTAAAATGAACGATAAGGAAAGAAAAATAATTAAACAATTAAATAAAATAGGAGTAGATACCAGATACATAAGCATATACATGGATACAATCTATATCAACAATTTAAAGTTTTCCAAATTCTCAAGAAAAAAAGAAGCAGAATTCCATACATATTGTCCTGATATAAAGGTTGTACGTTCAAAGTTGCTGCAGAAAATATGCATTAAGGTATCAAGAACAATAAAAAATCAGATAAAGCCTCGCGATACAATATACATAGAAGATGATAGAACACCTGAAAACATACTGCTATACATTCTACTTGAAGCATACAGAAGAAAATATGGAATAACAATAATCAGGACAAAGACAACTGACACTAAAACAGCAAGCACTAAATGCATTAATGACTTTGCAACAGAATACATTGATTTAATGACAACAGCAAGTAAGATACACAATGACTTTGATGAAGACATGATTTATCCATTAATGCATATAGACTACCAATGGATAAAGGAATGGATAGACTCAACATCAATAGATTACATTGAAAAAAGAACAAAACAAAAACAGACATCACATCAAATAATAGAATTTCTAGAAACAAAAATACCAAATGTACAAGAATCTATAATCAAATCAGTAGAATACCTAGATGAAAAACATATATAAAATGGATAACATCCATAAATCAAGAGATGATCCCTGTTAATAAGTCAATAAATATTTTAAACGATAATGATAATCATCCAAATAATCATGTATCGGAATATAACAAAAAATTAGATATAAACAATTCAAATAAAATATAATTAAAGATAAATAAAAAATATTAAATTTCAACTAGAAAACAATATATTAATTTAAACAATAACATTTTAAAGGAATAATTTATATGTCATCAAATTCAACAGGAAAAATATTCACAGTAACAACCTTTGGCGCAAGCCATGCAACAGCATTAGGTGCAATTGTAGATGGATGTCCCGCAGGACTAAAACTTTCAAAAGAAGATATACAAGAAGAATTAAATAAAAGACGACCAGGAACAAGTCAAATAACAACATCACGTGATGAAAAAGATAAAGTAGAAATATTATCTGGAATATTCAATGGAAAAACCGATGGAACACCCATAACTGCAGTAATCTATAACAGAGACCAACGAAGTAAAAACTATGATAACCTAATCAACAAGCCACGACCAGGACATGGAGACTTTGCATGGTATGAAAAATATACAAACTATGATTATAGGGGTGGCGGACGAGGAAGCGGACGTGTAACTATAGGTCATGTAATAGGCGGTGCAGTAAGTAAAAAACTATTAGAACAACATAACATAACAACAACAGCACATGTAACACAAATCAAGGACATTAAAATAGAAAAAGAATACACATTGGAAGAAATAAAGGAAAATATTCAACAAAACAATGTACGATGTGCAGATAAACAAAAAGCTATTCAAATGGAAAATGCAATATTGGATGCTAAAAAGGAAGGCAATTCTCTTGGTGGTGTAGTTGAAATAATAATAGACAATCTACCTGTAGGGCTTGGACAACCTGTATTTGATAAGATAGATGGGGATTTGGCAAAAGCATTGATGAATATCGGAGCAGTAAAAGGTGTTGAAATAGGATTAGGATTTAAAAGTGCCTCACTTACTGGCAGACAGATGAATGATGAATACTATATGGATGAGGGCAAGATAAAAACAAAAACCAATAATGCAGGTGGAGTAATAGGTGGAATGACAAATGGGATGCCATTGGTCATAAGAATAGCAGTAAAGCCAACACCATCCATATCATTTAAACAAGATACAATAAATCTTCAAACAAGACAAAATGACACTATACAAATAGAGGGAAGACATGATCCATGCATATGTCCAAGAGTAACAACCGTAGCAGAATCAGCATGCAATATAGTAATAGCAGATCATATGATACGTGCAGGATTTATTCATCCTGATAATATAGAAAAATAGGAAAAAGATATAACTTAATCTCCCCATATTCTTTTTAATATGATTAAATTAAATAAAAAAATAGTTTAATAAGCCATGAGAGGGATTTGAACCCTCGATCCCTTGATTACGAATCAAGTGCTGTGCCGGGCTGAGCTACCATGGCATTTTATAATAAAAATCAAAATAGAAAGTATTTTTAACTTTCTAAAAATTGATCTAAGTCAATCGATAATCCGTCTGTAGCGGCAATAGTCCTAATACCAGTGTTATTACTAATAATTCTAGTGTTCTGGAAAGGATTGTTCATTATTAGATTAACACCTAAATGGGTCATTATTGCCAGTTTAGGTTGTACTTCTTCTATTAATTGTTCAAAATCAATAGTTCTAAGATGTCCTTTAATTCTACGTTCACCTTCTTTGATTACACATCCAATTAATACATCTGCACCTTCATGATCTTTGTGTAGTTCAGGAAAATATTCCGTGTCAGCAGTATAACTAAGAGAAAAATTATTATACTTAATATTAAATCCCACACATGTAGGGTCACCATGATGGGTATGTGTACCTTTAATGGTAATATTTCCATCAGTTACTTCTTCACCTGCATGAAGTACAGATACTTCAGGTTTAGATTGGTGGTATTGTGATATGGCTGGACCGATATCTTCGAATCCATTTAAAACACTATCACTTGCAATCACATGTCCTGTCTTTTTAGTCATTCCCTGCGTCAATGCTTCTATCATTACTTCTGCATCATTATAATGATCAGTATGACAATGACTGACAAGTAACATGTTAATCTTACGAGGATTTAATCCATATTGGTGACTTCGTACTAATGCACCTGGCCCTGGGTCTATATGAATATTTCTACCATCAATATCATCAATTCTGAAACCGCCTGTCATTCTCTTCTGGCTGATAGTTGCAAACCTACCACCCCCGGTTCCTAAGAATTGTAGTTTCATATTATCTCCTTTAAATTATTATATCGTATCAAAAATTTAATACATAATATATAATATCCTTGATACTTAATATATAATTTTCTATCAATTAAGAGATAAATATTTTTATCCTTGTTAATAAATGGTTAAAGGAATATGAGATAATGGATAAATAAGATTTTATTTACCATTATTTGAAAGCATAGGCTTAAGATATATTCCTGTATATGATTTAGTTTTTGCAATTTCCTCTGGAGTACCTTCTGCAACCAATTGTCCGCCTTCATCACCACCTTCAGGTCCTAAATCAATAATATGATCTGCAGTTTTAATTACATCCAGATTATGTTCAATAACAATTAAAGTATTGCCCTGATCTCTGAGTTTACATAATACCTTTAACAACTTATTAATATCCTCAAAGTGCAATCCAGTAGTAGGTTCATCCAATATATATAAAGTATTTGATGTATTTTGACGACTTAATTCTTTTGCTAATTTAACACGCTGTGCTTCACCACCGGAAAGGGTTGTTGCAGGTTGTCCAAGTTTCACATATCCCAGTCCTACATCAACAAGTGTCTTTAATTTCTTTTTAATCTTAGGAATATGTTCAAAGAATTCTAATGCTTCATCACAGGTCATCTCAAGTACATCATTGATGTTCTTGCCCTTATATCGTACATCCAATGTTTCATTATTATAGCGTTTTCCGTCACAAACTTCACATGGCACATATACATCAGCTAAAAAGTGCATTTCTATCTGTACAATACCATCTCCGGAACATGCTTCACAACGCCCACCTTTCACATTGAAACTAAATCGTCCAGGTTTATATCCTCGCTGCTTAGCTTCATTTGTCTGTGCATACAACTCACGAATATATGTAAATAATCCTATGTATGTTGCAGGATTTGAACGAGGAGTACGTCCAATAGGTGACTGGTCAATAACAATAATCTTGTCAATATTTTCCACACCTTTAATACTTTTATGCTTACCTACATGGAATCTATGTTTATGTGTCAGAATCTCATCAATTCCATGATATAATATTTCATTTACAAGCGTACTTTTACCAGAACCACTAACACCTGTTACACATATGAACTTACCTAATGGGAAGTCAACATTAATGCCTTTAAGGTTATTTTCCTCAGCACCGATAACGCTAATTTTCTTACCATTACCTTTATGTCTTTTCTTTGGAACCTCAATACTTCTTCGACCTGCAAGATAATCACCTGTCAATGAATTTTCATTATTCTTTACATCATCAGGCGTACCCTGTGCTATAAGCAGACCGCCATTATCTCCGGCTCCAGGTCCTATATCAATAACATGGTCTGCTTCAAGTATTGTTTCCTCATCATGTTCAACAACTATGAGAGTATTAC
This sequence comes from Methanosphaera stadtmanae, assembly GCA_015062825.1. Classification (GTDB taxonomy): domain Archaea; phylum Methanobacteriota; class Methanobacteria; order Methanobacteriales; family Methanobacteriaceae; genus Methanosphaera; species Methanosphaera stadtmanae_A. Next base: position 43,011 of record SUTR01000004.1, on the reverse strand, counting down.
CAATATCTCTTAGATGCTTGAGCGTATCTATTAGTTTCATATTGTCCCTTTGATGAAGTCCAATACTAGGTTCATCCAGTACATACAATACTCCTACAAGACGACTTCCAATCTGAGTTGCAAGTCTGATACGTTGTGCTTCTCCACCAGAGAGCGTACCTGATGAACGTGCAAGTGTCAGATAGTTTAATCCTACATCATTAAGGAATGACAATCTTTCATTGATTTCCTTTAGAATTTCATGTCCAATAAATTCTTGACGCTCGGTAAGCTCTAAATTATCAAAGAACTTTTTAGTATCAACAAGGGATAACTTTGTAAGTTCAGCTATATTTAAATCGCCAACAGTCACTGCAAGCATTTCTGGTTTAAGACGGTCTCCATGGCACATCGGACAATCATTAAGTGACATGTATGTATGTGCTGCTTTACGTCTATAACGGGACTTTGTCTCTATGTATAAACGTTTCATATAAGGTACAACACCTTCAAATGGTTTTGTTACACGATGTGTCTTGCCGGCTCTGATAAAGTTAAAAGTTATTGCTTCATCACCACTACCATATAATATGATATTTTTATGTTCCTCAGATAAGGTATGGAATGGAACATCCAAATTGAATCCATAATGATTGGCTACTCCTGCAATGAGTTTATTATAATATGAATCTGTACGTTGAGAGTTGCTCCAAGGTTTAATTGCACCTTCACGTAATGATAATGTCTTATCGGGAATTACTAAATCAGGATCTGCCTCCATTGTACTTCCAATACCATTACACATTGGACATGCTGCCTGTGGATTGTTGAATGAAAACATACGTGGGCTGATTTCAGTAAAACTTATACCACAATCAGGACAAGCCAACGATTCACTATATATCTGGGTGGTGGAGTTGCTGTTGTTTTCTATTGCCACCAATCCTTCACCTATTTCTAATGCAGTCTCCACAGATTCTACCAATCTTTTCCGGAAGTTTTCATTGTTTGCAACCTTAAGTCTGTCCACCACAATTTCAATAGTATGTTTGTTGTTCTTATTTAGTTTAATTTCATCATCAAGGGACAGTATTTCACCATCAACTCTGACACGAACAAATCCTTTTTCTTTGTATGTTTGGAAAATTTTCTGATGCATACCTTTTCTGTCTTTGATTACTGGTGCTAGAACAATGATTTTTGCATGTTCATTCTCTTCTATGATGCTTTGTGCAATTTGTCCGGGTGTTTGTTGGGAAATCTCTTTTCCACAATTATAACAATGAGCAATTCCTATTCTTGCATATAATAATCTAAGATAATCATATATTTCAGTAACAGTACCTACAGTAGAACGTGGATTCATACGTGTAGTCTTCTGATCAATGGAAATGGCAGGACTTAATCCTTCAATATAGTCCACTTCTGGTTTTTCCATCTGTCCTAAAAATTGTCTTGCATATGCAGATAATGATTCCACATAACGACGTTGACCTTCAGCATATATTGTATCAAATGCAAGGGACGATTTACCAGAACCACTTAATCCTGTAATAACTATGAAGTTGTCACGAGGTATTGTAATGTCAATATTTTGCAGGTTATGTTCTCGGGCTCCCTTAACAATTATCTTTCTATCTTGAATGGCTCTATTTCTAATATCTTCCTTAGATTCCATATTCTAACACCATTATCATAAATTTTAATTATTTTTTTATATTCTATTTTTTTTCTTGCTACTATTATTATTATGCAAATCAAGGTTTATATACAAAACTTATCAACACCCCAGATGGGCATATCTAAAAAAAGTAAAAAAAGGAGTATGGATTAGTAGAAGTTTATGATGATTATTCCTGTAATTCGAGTATTTGATCTCTTAATTTTGCCGCTTTTTCAAAGTTCAATTCTTTGGCTGCTTGTTTCATCTCTTTTTCCAGCTGTTTGATTATTTCATCAACATCATTGGTTGTAATATTATCAATGTCAGGTATGTTCTCCATATCCTCTTTAATGGTTTTCTCCTTAAGTTTGCGCACTACACTTCGAGGAATAATGTCATGATCCTTATTGTATTGCATTTGTATTTTTCTTCTACGTTCTGTTATGTTTACGGCATTTCTTACTGAATCGGTTAAATTATCAGCATACAATATTACCATTCCTTCAACGTTACGTGCTGCCCTACCAATAGTCTGGATAAGTGAGGTTTGTGAACGTAAGAATCCCTCCTTATCAGCATCAAGTATTGCTACAAGTGATACTTCCGGTAAATCAAGACCTTCCCTCAATAAGTTTACACCTATAAGGCAGTCAAATTCTCCACGACGAAGATCATCAATGATTTCTGTACGTTCCAACGTTGTAATTTCTGAATGCAAATATCTTGCCTTAATGTTCATCTTAATATAATAATCTGTCAAGTCTTCAGCCATTTTCTTGGTAAGGGCGGTAACAAGAACTCTTTGATCCTTTTCAACACGTTTTTTGATTTCACCTAAAAGGTCATCAACCTGATTCTTAACTGGTCTGATAACAGGCAATGGATCAACTAATCCTGTTGGTCTGATAATCTGTTCTACCTTATTTTTGCTGCGTCCAAGTTCATATGCAGCAGGTGTAGCTGATACATACAATACCTGATTCTGAAGCCTCATGAATTCATCAAATCGCAATGGACGATTTTCCTTTGCACTAGGCAGTCTAAATCCATATTGTACAAGAGTTTCTTTTCTTGCACGGTCTCCTTCATACATTCCCCTAATTTGTGGTACAGTAACGTGAGATTCATCAATAATTGTAAGATAATCATCTGGAAAATATCCTAGCAATGAATAAGGTGTTTCTCCCCACTTACGACCATTCATATGCATGGAATAATTTTCTATACCTGAACAATATCCTATTTCCTGCAGCATTTCCATATCAAAGTTAGTACGTTGTTCAATACGTTGGGCTTCAACATATTTGCCTGTAGCCTTGAATGTATTTACGCGTTCCTCAAGTTCCTTCTTAATGTTTCTTATTGCAACATCCTGCTTCTCTTTTGCAATAACAAAGTGTTTTGCAGGAAATATTATAACCTTCCGCAATTGTTCAATAATATCATACTTAAGTGGGTCAATCTTGTAAATGACATCAATTTCATCTCCCCACATTTCAATACGGAATGCATAATTTGCGTTTATAGGAAATATTTCAATAACATCTCCACGTACTCTAAAACATCCTCTTTCAAATTCAATATCATTACGATTATACTGCATTTCAACAAGGGATTTTAGGATTTCCTCTCTTGAAATTTCCTGTTCACATTCCAACTGCAATGTAAATTCCACATAATCTTCAGGTGAACCAATACCATATATGCAAGAGACGCTACTGACAACTATCACATCATCTCTTGTAAGAAGTGACTGTGTAGTGGAATGTCTAAGTCGGTCTATCTCCTCATTAACACTTGATTCCTTATCAATAAACGTGTCTGTCTGTGCAACATAAGCTTCTGGCTGATAATAGTCATAGTAACTTACAAAATATTCAACAGCATTATCTGGGAAAAACTCCTTGAATTCCTCATATAACTGTGAAGCAAGTGTCTTGTTATGACTCATAATAAGTGTAGGCTTATCCAATTGTTCAATAACATTAGCCATTGTAAATGTTTTACCAGAACCAGTTACACCTTCAAGTACCTGTTCATTACAACCATTATTGAAGTGTTCTACAAGGGAATCAATGGCTTTAGGCTGGTCACCAAATGCTTTATAATCAGAATATAATTTGAATCTTGACATAGTATATATCTCTATAATATCTACTAAATAATACTATATTATAATATTGAAATTATCACATTACATGAGAATATTATTATAATAATAATTATAAAATCTATTATATTATAGGAGATAATAGTATGTCTATGAAAATCACAAGTCCTGAAGAGTTACCTCAAAAGCCCGGTGTATATATAATGCACAATGAAGAAGATAAAATCATATACATTGGAAAGGCTAAAAAACTAAAAAATAGGGTACAAAGCTACTTTAAGGATGAAGACAAACTTGACCGGCCAAAGACACAGGTATTGATGAGACATTTTTCATATTTGGAATATATATTAACAGATACTGAGAAGGAAGCATTGATTCTTGAGGCTAATCTAATAAAAAAATACAAACCGCCATATAATATAGACCTCAAGGATGGAAAACAGTATCCTTATATTAAGATAACAAATGAGGAATATCCAAGAATACATGTAACACGAAGATTGTATGATGATGGAGCATCATACTATGGACCATATACAGATGTGACAAATGCAAGAGGTTTCATAGACTTCATAAACAAGAATTTCAGAATAAGAACCTGTAAACATATGGATGGACCATGTCTTAACTATCAGATAAAACAATGCGATGCACCATGCATAAACAATATCTCTCTAGAGGACTATAATCGTAATATACGTCGTGTAAAACTATTGCTGCAGGGAAAATACAAGACAATCATAAAACAATTGGAGCGGGACATGAGGAAATGCTCAAAAAATATGGAATATGAGAAAGCAGCATTAATACGTGACCAGATACAAACAATTAAAATCACACTCGAACAGCAAAACATACAGCCAACAATGGATGTTGACCAGGACATAATCGGAATAGACCATAACTCAAATGAAGCGGCGGTAGTTATATTATCCGTTAGAAATGGAAAAACCAACAAGAAGGATGACTTGGTATTAACTGGAATTAATGGATTTACAGATAAGCAAATACTAACAGAATTTATAAAACAATATTATTCAACAGCACCATGTCCGGATGAACTAATACTGGAGGATGATATAGAAGATAAGGAAATCATCATGGAATGGCTGGAAGAAAAACATGGACATAAGATAAAATTCAAGATAGCAGAAGATGGCCATTACCTGACACTTATAAAAATAGCAAAGAAAAATGCACACATTAGCCTAACAGAAAATACCAAAGAAGAAGAAAATCCACTGCTAACACTAGAACAATACCTTAACCTTCCAAGACTGCCATATCACATAGAAGCATTTGACATATCAAACATATCTGGAATTCATGCAGTAGCATCAATGGTAGTATTTGAAAATGGAAAACCAGAAAAAAAGATGTATCGTAAATTCAAGATGAACACACCTGGTCCAAACGATTTTGCAATGATGAAAGAAGTAATAACCAGACGATATAGGAGAATATCTCCTGATTATCCACAAGAAAAGGTAAATCCTAATGATTCAATGTATATAAAACCTGATCTTGTATTGATAGATGGAGGAAAAGGACAGTTGGGGATGGCTGTCGAAGTATTCAATCAATTAAAAATAAAGGATGTGCCTCTTGTAGGGCTTGCAAAGAAATTTGAGGAACTATATGTACCGGGAAGAAGCGATCCCATAATACTTCCAAGAAAATCCACGGCATTACATCTATTGCAATACGTAAGGGATGAATCACACAGATTTGCAATAACATTCCATAGAAATCTAAGAAGTAAAGCATTTACAAAGTCAATACTGGATGAAATTCCAGGAGTTGGAAAAAAGAGAAAACAAGCATTGCTTTCATACTTTGATAATCTGGATGCAATATATGATGCATCATATGAACAAATATGTAAAGTTCCAGGAATCAGTAAAAAACTAGCACAAACAATATATGATACATTGGAAGCAGATAAACAAGATAAAAATTGATTTAAAATTAGGTGTGGATTTAAAAAGTATAATAAAGAGATTTAGTCTATCTCTTTTATTATAATGTTGCACTTTCAAGGTCAAGTTTATATGGTATGACTTCATATTCTTCCAGTTCATAGCCAATATCCTCATAATCCTCCAATACCCATTCTTCAAGTGTGCTGTCCATCATCAAATCACCGATATCCAAAATCTTATTTACTTGGAAATTACCACTTGCAAGGCATCTATGGGTATTTTCTATTACAAATGGATTGATGTTCTTGGACATATGGGTAATCATGAGCAATGTTTTAGTCGGTTTAATTGTAAGGTCAGGATCATAATTTGGAGCGCCTAAACGGTCTAAGAACATTTTTGAATGTCCTGCAATATCATTATAGAATATTGGTGCTGTGAATATAAAATAATCTGCTTGACGAATCTTATCTAAAATCTTATTATAATCATCATCAAGTACACATCCACCACCTTTTTGACAACTTCTACAACCAGTACAGTATTTAATATCAAAATCATCCAAAAACAATACTTCATTAGTTCCTTCTGCATCCTTTATACCAATGGTGATTCTATCTATAATCTTCTTGGTAAATCCATTACGATGGGATGATGTTATTAATGTTAAAGCTTTCATATTAATTCACCTATAACTTTTCTAATTGAATAATTCTATTAATATTTATATTATATGTTGGTTATAATAATGCTCTACTTTTTTCATTTCCATATGGACAAATATAAAGGCACATGCCACATGCAACAGGATGACCTTCATCTTTTCTTTTGTTAAGAAACTCTCCACATTTTTGTGGACTATATGATTCTTTAGGATCAGGTAAATCCTGGATAGCCTTGCCTGGACATGCCCTGACACACATAGAACAATCATCACATAATGATTCCATAGGACTTCCAGCATAATCACCCAAAGGTGCATCTGTAAGTATTGTAGCCCATGTAAGACGAGGTCCAAATTCCTTAGTGGTAAGTAAGTTATTTTTTCCAAGCCAGCCAATACCTGCTAAATTTGCACTAGCCTTATTACTGAAAGGAATCTTCAAGTTCAATTCTTCATTATTTCCAGATACATCAAGCTTAATAGCATTAAATCCTTCTTCTTCTATGACCTTTATGATTTTATCAGATATCTTGGATACCCTTTGATGAGAATTGAAATATTCATTAAGATAATCCTGTGCAAGCTTATCATCATTATATGTTAGAGGGATATTCTCTATAATGTCCTTTTTCATCCGATGCCCAACGGCAATTGCATATGGATATTTGCATATATCCTCTCCATACATATCTACAAGCCGATCCTTATCCTTTAAAAAATCAGCAATGCCGTAAACATCACTTAAATCTTCAACAACATCAATAATTTTCATATTATCCAAATCCTATTCAGTAAAACCAACAACCAATGTTCCAATATGTGCATCATGTTCCAGTTCAAAGCAGTCACGTATAAAATGATCAGTTTCTGTAGATGGAATAGCAACCTTAAGACTTGAAACAATACTTTCAAGATCTGCATCTGTAAAGAAATCACTATTTGTACTGGTCATTAAGAAGAACTGTTTTTCACCAGGCAATGCAAGATTGTTGTACATGACAAAATTTTCAGATATGAACGTTACGGTAGGGTCATCACGTAACTCTTCAAGTTCCTCTTCATCAAGTATGGTTTCACCAATAATTTTACCAGATTCCGTTTGAAGGGTAAATGATGAATCATCACTACCTGATGTGTCATTTGTTCGTTCAACTTCAACAGTATTGTCTCTAACAATTATTATAGCCTCTTGCTCTTGAAATGCTTCTTCCATACCCTTATTAACAAATGGTATTAATTCATCTAAACGTCTCATTTCACATTCCAAGACACCTTTTTTCATGTCATCATCCATAATCTCTGCTATCAATGTTGCTTTATCTGCTCTTATAGCTTCAAGTAACTCCTCTGTTTTACTCATTTAAATCACGATAAATATTTTTTTATTGTTTGTTATATATTTTCTAATTATGTTTAGAAATACTTGTTGATTAATTATTTTTTAACATTAAATCCTACAAGTATTGATGCAAGTTTAGGATCATCCTCAAAGTCGAAGTATTTTTTCAGATAAAGGTCTGCATATGGATCAGGACTGCTTGATACTACATCACAAGTATCTTCAAGTTCTTCCACTTCAATAAACTGTACTGGTGGAAGTAAAAATGCTTGTTTTACTCCTTTCTTTTCTATATTTTCTGCCTTTAGGTCTTCTTCAATATCTTTTTGATTTTTTAGCAGTACAAAGTCGGGGTTAATAAATTGTGCACTTTCATCATTCTGGTATTTCTTCTTCTGTTGTGAGCTTACAATTTCTTCTCCAAGAATGTTTCCTTCATTATCTACAAATTGTACTGTTGCAGTTGGTGGTGGTCTAAATGATGCATTTTTTATTATTGCAACGGTAAAATCTCTTTCTAAACATTCCTTAACACCTAGATTAATTACAGGTATTAATTCTCCAGTTTTTTCCATTTCTATCTGCATAATATTCTTTCGTACTTCATCATTGAGCACACCTACATTTAAAACTCCACGCAATGGTTCAATAGTGTCAATTACTTCCTGAAGTACTTCCTGACTACTTTTACTAATGGTAATTACCTCCCATATTATTAAGTATATATTATATTATCAATATGATTATTTAAAAAACATATTGTATCCTGGAACTTACCATACATTCTCATAAATTTTAAATAAGAATAAATAATATTTTATAGAAATATAGAAACATGTCAGATGAAGAAAAAATTCTTAATGTATGGGGAGGACCTAACTGTCCTATAGATGCAACATTAAATCTCATAGGCAGAAAATGGGTTATATCAATAATAAGGGATATGTATACTGGTAAAAAGCATTTCACTGAATTTAAGGAAAATAAGAATAATCTAACAAATGCAGTACTTTCTGATACTTTAAAATTCATGGAAGAAAATGACTTATTAGAAAAGAAGTATAATGATAATGCATCCCGAAACAATACTGAATATTACTTAACAGACAAGTCTCGTGCATTAAACAAAGTCATATATGAAATGGTACTCTATGGATTGGACACCCTGAAATGTGACAGTGATATAGTAGATGATTTCCCACAAAAGATGAAAAAATCATACAAGAACCTGTTGGAAATAGAATAATCCAATTATTCGTCAAAGCCAATGATAAATGTAACTATTCGTTCAATATGTGAAATATCATAACAATCTTTAATATAATGGTCAGCTTCTGTAGATGGAGATCCCATAGTCCAGCTGGATACATATTCATCAAACTGATCTTCACAATCCAATTGGTCATATAATTCAGTAACTACAAAGAATTGTTTCTCACCACTAACTGCCATATTAGGATATGTAACAAAATGTTCTGATATGAAATATGCTTCAGGATCATCCTTCAGCATCTCCAATTCATCAGGGTCATATACTTCTTCACCAATTACTTTGCCAGTATCAGTCTGTAATGTAAGGGTAGCAACTAACTCCTCATCAGGTATTACAATACCTGTACGGTCAACTATTACTACAATTGCATGTTCCTTATCAAAGGCTTTCTGAAGACTTTCATTAATAACGGGAATTGGCTCGTTTAACCGTTTCATCTCCAGTTTTAATATTTCCTTTTTCATATCATCAGACAGAATATCTGCTACCAGAACACGTTCCTCTTCTTTAATGATATTAATCAGTTTATCCATCATCTAAAATCACCATTTTATAACTTAATCCTTGAATCATTATAAGTTCAAGCCTATATCTTTGGCTTTTCTTAGAATTTCATCACTATCTCCTTTTAGTGGAAGATTTTCTCCCACACCCAATACTGCAACTACATTCAATCCTATTGATTCAAACAATCTTGCACGTTTATTAATATATTCATCATAATAACCCTGACGTGCCCCATAAGTATGGATAATCACAGCCTTGCCTGTACCGTCAAGCCTGTTGGGAGTGGTTTTTGTCATTGAATAAAAACGTTCCATAAACAAATGTCCCAGAGAATTTATTTCTCCAAAATAATTAGGAGCAGCAAATATTAATGCACAACCAGATTTTACCTTATCCATTATCATTCTAAAGTCATCATCAATAATGCATTTAGTAGGATGTTCCAAATCCTTACATTTTTTGCATGCAATACAATGCTTTATGTTTAATTCATCCATGAAATAAATTTGATTTCTTCCACCATTTTCTATTATTCCCTCTGTAATCTTATCAACTATCTTTTTACAATTTCCATCATGTCTAGGACTTGCAATGACTGTCACAGTATTCATAAAAATCTACTCTGATTAACTATATATTAATTAAACAATTTAAATTTTCAACAAGAAAATAAAACAATATTAGTTAATACAATTTACTATTTTTTGAAACAATAATTTTGGATATCTTTTTTATATTTTCATATACAAAATATAATAATATGAAAACTAAATTAATAGATTTTTTCTCAGATAGTGGTATGTTAATTATATCACCAGAAGAATTATTTTATCTAAGAGGTCAAAAATCTGGCTATTATGGCATATTGTCCGTAATATTTTATCTTGCATTTTTATCTCTTATCATAGGAATTCTATTGCAGGATATAACACTTGCTGTATCTATTTTCTTAATTACAGTAGTTATATCATTAGTATTCAGATTTATACATGCAATTACAATACATATATTTTCTAAGATATTATTTGGAGGAAATGGTAAGTTAATGGCTTGTTATAATTTAATCTGTTATTCAAGCTCATTATATATCTTCCTAATAATAGGATTAGCAGCAACAGTACTAAATAAGATGTTCATATTTCCAGTGCTTTTACTAGTAATATTATGGCAGATGTTTATAGTCGTAACGGCTGTAGCAACAGAGTATGGTATGGACTTTGGTAAAGCATTCATATCAACATATGGAATATGGCTATTTATTATAATAATTCTAATGGGGATATTCTAATGAAGGCAAGTAAAATATTAGGGATATTAATCATTATAGCATTAATTTTATCCATAGCCATTGTAGGTGTAAATTCATTTATACTCAACAAGGATAAGGCAAGTGGCAATACGGTTTCAATGATTATGAAACCTGATGAAATAGAAAACATAACATATGCAGATAATAATGAGACAAACATATCCGAATTATATGTGACGGTTAATGAATCAAATATTAGACCAACAATAAATATTAATATTCATCAGAAGGTAGGTGCTGTAAAGATAGAATTTGCAGATACCGATGATATTTATAATGTAACTACAAGTAACTCCAATAACGCATCAACTACAATAAAACATTCCCAGACAAATGAAACTGTAACAGTAGATATTACATCAAAGAGTGCAGGTAATACAATTGTATTAAGTAATAAATATCGTTATAATATCAATGCTGAATTATTAAGTGGTGGAATAAATGCAGAATTATCTCCAAATTCTCAAATTGATACGATGGGATTGAATATTACATTGGGTGGAGCAAACATTAATCTAAACAATGCTTATATAAATCATTTGGACAATCATGTGACTGTTGGTGGAGTCAACGTTAATGGAATTCCTCATGGATATGCTCATATGGATTCTGAGATTAAGATTGGTGGATTAAATCTTGCAAACAACAATCAAAAAGTATATGTTCGTTCCAATATAGAACTTGGAGGATATAATGCTGAAGGATATCAATACAATTACTTCAATGGATTTAACTGTCTTAAAGGAAATGCCTATGACGGTTCAACAGAACAATTTGATATAACCAGCAAGATTCAAATAGGTGGATTGAATATAAGATAAGTCCACCATTAAAAACTTTTTTTATCTATTTTTTATAATATTTTTCTTATTCTAAAAATAAATTATTCTGGATAATGTTCACAAAAAAATGATGGGGAAGATGAAAGATATTTATTTATAATCTGTTTAGGAATTCTACAATTAATTTAACAGTATCTTCTACATCTTTGACATTTACAACACTGATAGGTGTGTGGATGTATCTTGAACCACTGGATAATGTTGCAGTAGCTATTCCTTCACGTGTTAAATGGATTGCAGTTGCATCAGTTGTACCACCATCACCTACTTCAACTTGATAATCAATTCCTGCAGCTTCAGCAGCTTCAACTAATAATTTTTTCATCATAGGATGGGTGATTAATCCTCTACCACTAGCATCTGCAAATGATATGACTGGTCCTGCTCCTGCTTTAACTGGTGCATCCTCTGGTTTTACTCCAGGATGGTCTCCTGCAATAGTAACATCAAGTGCTATTGCCATATCTGGATTCAATTTAAATGCTGATGTTTTTGCACCTTTAAGTCCTACTTCTTCCTGTACAGTTCCAACACCATATACTGTTGCATCACAATCAATCTCTTTCATAACTTGTGTCATTACTGCACAGCCTACACGGTTATCTAATGCTTTACCCATTACAAGGTCATTAAGGCATTCTTCAAATTCAGTATGGAATACTATAGGATCACCAATTGACACTAAACTTTCTGCTTGTTCTTTGTCTTTTGCACCGATGTCAATAAACATGTTCTTGTATTCAATGATTTTTTTAGCTTCAGCTGCACTAGTAATGTGTGGTGGTTTGGAACCGATTATACCTGGAACGTCTCCATTTTCAGTCTTAATATATACTTTCTGATTTAATAGCATTTGATCATTGATTCCACCAATTTTCACAAATCTTAAGAATCCTTCATCATCAATGAAACTGACCATAAGACCAATTTCATCCATGTGTGATGCAAGCATTACACTAGGTTTTCCTTCTTTACCTTTATGTGTGGTGATAAGGTTTCCCATCACATCAGTTTCCATATCATCAACATGGTCTTTAAGTTCCTCTTTTAATATTTCTCTAATGTCTTCTTCAAATCCGGATATTCCACATGCTTCTGATAATTTTCTAAGTAGTTCTTTCATTGTTTAACCTCGAATATTTCTATTGTTAATATAATTTTAATAATATTTTTTTTTATTTAATAATGAATATTTATGTTATTAACTGTTAATAAATATGGTACCGTTGAAATAATTTTCATCATAAAATCTATATAATATAAATTACTAAATTAGAAAATATGTTAAATGAAGACCATCCACGATACCAATCATTGTTATATAGACAGAAAATTGTAGAAGCACACCAAGAGGGCATACTTGCAGATTCAGGCATGATAGCCCATGGCCGTGGGGAATGCTATGATTATCTTATCGGTGAAAAAACTACAGAAAATTCAAGTAACACCATTAAAGTTGCAGCTTGTTATTTCCTAACAAGCAAACATCCGGTATTAAGTGTAAATGGTAATACAACTGCACTAGTTGCAGAAGATATTGCAGAGTTATCAAAGCTGTTGGACATACCTGTTGAAATAAATTTATACTACAGAACCAATGAACGTGTAAGAAATATTGAAAAAGTCTATCGCAGTCTGGGTGTGGAAAATATTCTTGGTACAAATGATGATGAATTTATCAACACACCTGATTTAAATGGTCCAAGATCACCAGTTAGTATTGAAGGAATCAGTAAATCAGACCTTATCTTCATACCACTTGAAGACGGTGATCGTGCAGAGGCACTTTCAAAACTGGATAAGAACATTATATCAGTTGATTTAAATCCATTAAGTCGTACAGCAGTTACAAGTACATTAACCATTGTAGATAATATAGTAAGAGCAGTACCACTTCTTATAAAATATATAAAGCAATTGATGGATTATTCTGAAGAGGAACTTCTTTCTATCATTAATTCATTTGATAATAAGGAAAATCTTGATAATGCAATTAAGGATATAATAAAAAGATTTGAATAGAATTAAACATAAAAGTATAATATAGAATATAATAAGGGGAATAATAATTTGAAAGTTTACGGAGTAACAGGGCTTCCAGGTTCGGGAAAAAGTATAATATCAAGGCTTGCAAGAAATGAAGGTGTTCATATAGTAAGCATGGGTGATGTTGTACGTAAAGAGGCTGAAAAACAAAACTGTACATCAGCAGCAGCTGCAGTAAACTTAAGAAAAAAATATGGAAACAATGTTATAGCAGAACGATGTGTTGATGAGATTATAAAGATATCTCGAAACAGAATAAATAACCATACCACCACAACTAAAATATATAAGGGCAATAATAAAAACAACAATCCTAAAAGTTCTCATAGAAAGTTTAAAAAGGTAGAACAAGATGTTTATATAATTGAAGGTATACGTAGTCCATTTGAAGTAAATATCTTCAAGAAAAACTTCAGAAACTTTAAAATAATAGCAATTCACTCTAATCCTGAGGTTAGATACAATCGTCTAAAAAGAAGAAAACGTGCTGATGATTCATCAGATTATAAGACATTTCTTGAAAGAGATAGACGAGAATTAAAATTTGGAATAGGAAATGTGGTAGCATTAGCTGATTTCATGCTAATTAATGAAGGTCCAATACCAATATTTAAAAATAATGTAAGGGCGTTGATTGCAAATGAAATTAAACCAACTGCAAAATACTCAAGTAAAAATTACAACAAAAATAAACAGAACAGAAAACATGGAAAAGGTCAAAAACAGTTTAAAAAATATAACAACAAACGACCAAGAAATAACAATCATAAAAACAGACAACAACAAAAAAATAGAAATAAACGGCGATATTAGTCTATTATCCACTATCAAAAAAAGAATAAAGAATGATGATTACACATTACTTGCCAGAAACATTTTTGAAAAAAATAAAACTGAAAATAATTTAATATTTTATATAAATAAGCAATCTGCATGTAATAACAACTTTCATATAATTGATGAAAACATATCTACACTAGATGATATAAAGGTGGAGATAAACACGGAATATGTGGATGATGTAATAAATTACATTCTATCCTAACTTAATCCTTTTATTCATCAATGGAATAATCATATTTTTCTTCTAGATGTGCTTTGGTAATATTATACACACCACTATCCACATCCCATTCTATTTTCGCATCATCTACTACTATTCTACGGTCATACATTGGTCCGTCAAGCACTAACGTTTCTGCTTCTCCTCCTTCAAATGCTGGATGAATACCATACTTTTTATTTAGTTCTACCAGTTCATCTATAACTTCATGGGTAATTGTTCGTCCCAACCATTTTTTATCAAGACCATAAGCGGATACACTTGTAATTATAACAGTAAATCCTTCATCAACAATTGTATGCATATATTCTACGGGATCTGTATGCCACAATGGTGATATTGACTTTAATCCTAATTTTTGACAGATGTTGTCTATCCTTGTTCTTTGATAAGTTGATTCTAATGCTCCAGAATATACAGCTTCCACACCTTTTTCTTTAAGTCTTGAAAGGCTAGCTTCCAGATCATCAAGTTCTTTCTCTTTAATACCATCTGTTGCAATATCTATTGTTGGTATTTCCATTGCTGCTGAACAATAATCTACCATATGGATATTGGGCACGTGGAACATGTATGATTCCTTATTTCTTGATACCATGGATAACAATGCATATATATCATCATAGTTTTTCATTGCATGATATAATGCCATGGTGCTGTCTTTTCCTCCGGAATATAATATTACGCTCTTCATTCTATAAACACCTGAATATTAGTTTTTTTAAATAGTTAAATGTTGTTAGTTATAATTATTTTTTAAGAAATAAAGTTAAAAAAAGAAAATAAAAAAAATGAAAGTGGAAAGTTGACTTTTATTGTTTACGTTTAGGTTTAACACGTGGTGCTTTTCTTTTAGTATTCTTAGGTTTAGTTTTACTACTTGATGAATCCTTGTTGTCAGAAGAACGTTTATCGTTTTTTCCACTATCTTTATTCTTGGATTTACCAAATTTGCCTTTGATTGATGAAAATCTTCCACCTGATTTTTCAGCTTTTTTAGACTTATCAAAGACGTCCTCTGATTTTTCCTTGAAGTCATCTTTTGACAATTGTTTAAACTTCCTGTTTGAACCGATGGTTTGTTTAGGACTTTGATCAAACGAATCGTCAAATATGTCTATTGAATCACCTTTTGCTCTATGTCTATTGTTTTGTGTTTGTCGTCTTTCTGTACCTGGAACTACTTTACGTTTAATTCTTTCACGATCAGATGTACGATTTTTGTTTCTTTTTCTAAATCTAGTGATGAAATTATATATACTATCTACAAAGAATCCTGCAATAGCCACTATTACTCCTAAAAGTCCGGATAATAGTACTGCATTGAATTCATTTGGAATGTACTTGTTTATAGTATGTGTCATATCTTCTGTTGGGCCTGTAACATTTAGTATTACCGCACCATTTTCTTCGATGCTCTTCATAACCTTTGTTACATTATTTGCCTTAACAGTTGCATCTGCCTGCATTGAAGTAAATTTAAGGTGTATGTATGTTTGTTGTCCAAAGCTGTAATATATAGTATCCATTATACTTTGAGGATCTGTATTATCCGCCATGTATACATAAAACGTTTCATTATCTACTTCTTTTACATCTGTAATATTTGAATTCTGACTTTGAAGGTAAGTTAAGAAACGAGTCTTGTCAGCAGGTGTTTCAAATGCTTCATTTATCTTAAATGATATACCATCATAAGACACTTTTTCTACACCGGTGATTGATGATATGTTGTTAAGAATCTCAGTTAAATTACCATTTGTTGATAATTCTAGCTTAATGTTATCTGTTCCTTCAACACTTTCTTCAACAACCGCTCTTGTAACATCAGGAAGATCTCCGACCATCGGTGCAATTAAAAACGCTCCACCAACAATTCCAACTACCAATCCTAATAATATTACTGATATTAAATTTTTTTTACCAATATATGGTGTTAAAAGTGCTGTTGAGAATACAAATACCATTGCTAGAACAAATAAAACAATCATTATTATTACTGTTATAGCATCCATATTTTTTCCACTCTCAATTTATCATTAAATATAATCATTAAAAAAATGATTTATAATATATACTTATCTTTATTAATAATAATATTAGTATTTATTGATGAGGAAAAATCAAAAATTATAAACATCAAATTATTGTTTTTTATAAAAAAAATAGTTATTTGGGTAATTATAAAAAAAGTAGTTAGAAGAGTAATTATCTTCTAAATCCTCTTTTATTTTTCTTTTCTGCTTCAGCTTGCTCACGTGCAATGGTTTTTCTTCCTTTTTTCTTATCTTTTACTTTAATGTCACCTTTTTTGATGTTCTGCATTTTGTTACTTGGTGACTGGATAAGGAAGGTTTCCATATAATCTGCAAATACAGGTCTTGTAATGAATATACCTACAAGTACCCCTACAACAGTTGTCACTGCAAAACCGGTAAGCATACCAATTCCTGTTGCACCTCTTGCAAATCCAATATATGCAAGTGGAAGCATAGCTGCAATAAGTGTTCCTGCTGATGCATAAATTATGAAGAATGCATCTTTAACTCTTGTTTTAACAATATTTTTACGATCACTTCTGTCACGACGAGCAAGAACTTCATCAGTCATAACAATCTGGTCGTCAACACCAGTACCAATAGCTGCAATAATACCAGCAATAGCTGCTAAATCCAAGTTCCAGTGAATTATAGATGCAAATCCTAATACAAGTAATAATTCTGATATACTTGTAACAACAATCGGAATGATTAGTGACGGTGATTTATACTTAATGGTTACAACAGCAGCTATAGCAAGCAATGCTAATATTCCTGCAATAATTGCACCAGTTTCAAATTGAGAACCTAATTCTGCTGATACACTACTTACACCGTTAATTGATAATTTAACTGGTAATGCACCAGATTCAAGAACTGTGTGGATTTCGTTAGCTTTGTCTTGTGCTGCTTGTTTTGATTCTTCTCCACCAGATACAGATACTTCCGTGGATGCTTTACCATTTGCAAGTCCTGCATCTAATTGGGGATCAGATATAAGTTCATCATCAAGGTACATCTCTACCTTTGCACCTGCTTGACCTTCAGCTACTTTTGCAAAATGTTCAGCACCTGATGTTGTAATACTAAATGGAACCTGCCATCTGTTACCTGTTACTTCTGCAGCAGATACACTAGCAATGTCAGAACCACTAATTGCAGTATTTCCATTAATTTTTGCCTCGAATTTACCCGGAGTACTTACAATTTTTTCAACCTCTTCAGGTTTGACTCCTGCAATCTCTACAATTACATCCTGACTTCCACTTTGTCTTACTTTAACATCACTAATACCAAAGGCATTTAACCTTTTATCAAGTACTGCTGTTACTGTACTCATAGTATCCTGATCTACAGGCTGATCTAAATGAAGGTTTATCATTGATCCGCCCTGTAAATCCAGTCCTTCTTGCAATCCAAATATTCCAATTGAAGCAATACTAACAATTAAGAGGATTATTAGTATTAATGTACGTGGTCTTTTAATAAACTGAATAGTTTCATAATTAATTGTGACCACCCCTTTCCATATGCCATTTAAGTATTCCTAGGTTCATAAGCCATGTAGACATTAAATCTGATAAAAGTCCCATTATAAGAACTGCTGATATGTCATCTAATACTTGTGCTGATGGGATGAATACTCTTACAACAACAAATAGAACTATCATAGATGCAAGAGCTGCAAAACTCATTGTAATACCAGTTTTACATGCATCTGTTGCACGATCTTCTACAGTTCCCTCACGTCTTCGTAAAAGACGGGTTGTAAGAATAATATCTGTATCAACACCATACCCAATAAGCATAAGTAAAGCACCTACGCTAGCAACAGATACTGGTATTCCAAATAAGGACATACCTCCTACTGCTATTGAGATGTTACATACAGCAGATAATATAATAGCTATTGATGGTACAAAGTCTCTGAATATGAAGAATACTGTAGCAGACATAAATACAAATGCAAATATTAATGCATATATAATCTGCATTACAGCATCCTGTCCTAGCAATGCACCAACATTTTTAAAACTAAGGACATTAAATTTTTCCTGGAACTTCTGAGTAAACTCTGCTACATCAACATCACCTGATATTGTGATTGTTGCAGTTTTATCAGTTATGGAAGTTTGAACTTCCTTTATTCCAAGTCCCTGTTGAACTAAACTAGTTATCTCTGATTCAGTCATAGGTTGTTTTAATTCAACTGTTGCCAATGTACCTCCCTTTAAATCTACACCTTCATTCAATCCGAAGATGCCCAGATATAAGAGGGATAATATCATTAACAGTATTGGAATTAAAATTAGAGGCTTATGAGATTTTCTTGTAATATAATTTATTACATCTACCAATTCTCATTACTCTCCTATTTTAACTTTAAAAAATTATATTATCATATTTTTAATATTATAATATATTATAGTATTAAGTTTGTTTTAAATTCTATAAAAATTTTTTGAAAAATGAAAAATATAACATAAATATAATTTCAGGTTATTCTCAATTTTTGCAATGATAACATGATATTTAATGTCTATTTAAGAATTATTGGTGGTTTTAATGGTTTATTGGATAATAAAGACATTGTTTCTATTATAATGTTATAAATATGTTGTTGTTCTTATTTTGAAAAATTTAAATAATGTTGCGCTATTAAGAGTACTATTTTTGACTCATATCTTACAGTTTATGATTGTTATATGTATGATGCAATATTTTTTGAAATGAGTAAAATATTAAAACAAAACTTGGCTTATATTTTGGCGTATACTTTCTTTTAAAGTATTATTGTACTTTTTTTTTAACAAATTATGGTATTTAATCCTGTTTTTTGCATTAATCTTTAATTTCACATAGGTACGTATAATTCTCTCTAACAATAATTTATAAATATTTAATTAATCATACCTTAATATACTATAGTAAAATGTATGAGATTAAATAATGCTTTTTATTATTAACATTTTTTTGTTTTAATGTAGATATTCTTTGATATTCTGCAATTATAGGGAGATTGATTTGGTATGGCAGGAGTAAAATATAAACTTGCAAAATTCATAGGTAAAAATTCAAAATACTTATTAAAAGTTTTGCCAACGGGTGGAAATAGTTTTCCAGGTTTAACATTTATAAAGATTACAGGCGAAGAAAATATATATGACTTATCAAAAGAGCAACTGGAAGAAGGTGCAGTATTAATAACAGGTACAAATGGTAAAACAACCACAACTACAATGATAATAGATTTGTTAAGTAAGGATGTGGATTTATCATCAAGTTTAGGGAACAATACAATATATGCTGTAACTACAGGTCTTTTAAGAAAAAAATCAAAATTAGGTGTTTTTGAATATGGAATTCGTGATATTGAACATGGAATGCCTGATACCATACAGAGGCTGGTTGATCCTATTGGGGTAGTATATACCAATATTTCACGTGAACATACACAGGTATTGGGTGTCAAAAACTCTTTTGATGATTATGTTCGTGCAAAAACATTACTATCACAGGGCATGACAAATGGTGTGATAATATCAAACTGTGATGATCCTTATACTCAAAACATTGCAGAAAATAAAAAAGATGACGTGAATGTCATATATTATGGATTTGATATAGACCTTGATGATATCTTTGATGAAGTAGATACTCTATGTCCTGTATGTAAAAGTAAGCTACAATATACTCAGTACTTTATGAATCATCGTGGAAAATATTCATGCGAATGTGGATTTAAACGACAGGAACCAAATGTTAAATTATCAAGTTTTACACAAGAGGAAAACCGATGGATTATCACAGTTGAGGGTAGTCTTGAAAATTACATTCTAAAACAAGAAGTAAAAATTAATGCAACAATGAACATTCCAATACTTGGAATACATAACTTATACAATATACTAACAGCAATCACTACCTATGCAACATTCACTACAAACATCCAAGATATCAATAGTAAAATAGAAGATTACTATAATAATATAGACTTTACAATTCTGCCGCCAGGAAGATTTGAACTATTGGATGTTGATGGAAAAACTGTAGGTATAGGACAAGGAGACAATGGTGATGCATTAAAATCAAATGCACTACTTATGAATCTTCATACAAAAGGTCAGCTTGAATTCATATACAATACTCCCGATGAATATGAAGAAGAAATCTTTGAAGATCATCTTCAATCAATAAAAGCATTAAAACCGGAACATCTAATCATGTTGCCTGGAAGAACATCTATAAAAAAGGCAGAAGAATACTATAATCAAATCAAGGATGATTATAACAGTGATTTTTATCCAGTGGAATTTGATTTTGAAAAACGTATTACAAAAGTAATCGATCTAATTAAGAATTCCGAATATGAATATATATTCGTGTCAGGTTGTGGAGAGGAAGAAGTATTCTGGAATGAAATGAAAAACAGACTACAAAAAAACAAATAATTTCCTAAATACTTATATATACAAATCAATATCCAAATGTGGAAGAAGTTTAATGGTGTTAACCATTAAATCCTGTTCACTTTTATCGTTTACTCGTTGAATAAAAGTATTCACAACAACACCATTCTTATCTTCAACTAATTTTTTCATCTGTTTTAAAACACCTGTAGCATTATTGGCCTTTGTAGTAGTGTATAATATGACATTTTTATTACTGAAATCACAATTATTAATCAGTGTCTTAATGGCAGGAGAAGCATTTCCCATAGTTGAAGGACAACCCACTAATATGAGATTATAGTCATCTAAATCTATAGTTTCAGGGCTGATTTCTGTATTGGTAGAGCGTAATGCATTAAAATTAGATTTAATATTATTGAAAAATCCTCTTTTTCTATTCAAATCTTTCACTTCAATAATATCTGCATTAAACTTATCCTTAATAATATGTGATATATATTGAATTTCTCGTCCTGATGAATAAACTATTAATAATGACATATTATCTCCTGATTTTAATTTTCTAAAGTAAATATATGGATTATTTCTTATAAATAGTTATCTAATTAAATAATGGGTATATTATAGATAAAAAAATGGAATGGGTTTAGATTTAATCTTTTAAGTTAATATCGTTAATGGCGGATATTGTATTTTTGACTATATTTTCCTTTGACGTGTTTGTTTTAATGGTGAATGCTGCTATTACATTCCCATTACTTTTCTTTACAAGTTTTGCCATTCTTCTGATGGCATTATGACCACCATAAAATTTCATGGTATTAAAAAGAACAACATTTTTTCCTTTAAAGTCAACATTTTTAATCATTTCACTTATTGCAGGAGTTAAAGATGAAATCCATACTGGTGTACCAATAAAAATGGTTTCATAGTAATCAATGTCAAAATTATAATGATTTATACTAGCAGACTCAAATATTGTTGGAAAAAGATATTCAATACCCGTTTTGTTATGTGAAAAATCATTTAGTTCCTTTACATGTGATTTGAACTTGTCTTTAATGGTTTGAGCTACTAATGCAGTGTTACCTGTTTTTGAATAAAATAATATTAAATTTCTCATAAAATCATTCTATATATTTAATTAAAAGTTTTTTTGTATTTTTCAATATATTTTTTTCATATTAATTATATTATTATTTTGTATTCTCTTATTATTTATTTGTTTTCTGTTAATACTAAAAGAATTTTATGTAAATTTTTAATTTAATCAATTAATTTTTAGTAACATTCCTATTTGTCTAATCTGCTTGATTATATTTTCAGAATTATTTCTATATGGGATTATTATTAGTTGACTTTTGCTTGGTGTAATTTGAGAATTAAGTGTATTCATAGAATTTCATACAAATTAATATAGTTTTAAAAAATAAGTTAAGTTTAGATGAATATTATTCATCTCTTAATGCATCTAATGTTAATTGTTTAATATCATTGTTCTTGATTGCAAGGCTAAAAGATTTTTTAACATTTCCACCCATGCTGATAATCATATTGTTCATAACATTAATGGTTGTATCTCCACCAGAACTGCCCATAGTTGCAAAGGTAATGGTGTTAACTCCACTAAATTCATTTTCTTTGATAAATTCAACAATGGCGGGTGTTGGTTTGGATGCCCATACCGGTGTTCCAATATATACAGTATCATAATCATTTAGGTTAACTTTTTCATAGGTGATGTTTGTTTTTTTCTCACGTAATGCATCAAATCCACCAATTAGATATCCAATTGGTCCAGAACGGGATTTTTTATCTTCAACTTCAACAATCTTTGCACCAGTTTCCTCAGAAATTGTCTGTGCAACAGTTCTTGTATTGTTACTACGTGAATAAAATACTACTAAATCAGCCATATTTTCATCTCCTTTTTTTTAAGTTTATGGATATAATCCTAATTCTTTAAGACCTTCTGTTTCATCAAATCCAAACATTATATTCATATTTTGAATAGCTTGCCCTGATGCTCCTTTTACAAGGTTATCAATTGCAGATATGACAACTAGTTGATCTTCATCATCAAGTGATATTCCACCAATTTGACAATAGTTTGAGCCACGTACACTAGCAAGAAGTGGTACTCTGTTATCTTTAAGTACTTGAACAAATGCTTCATTCTTATAGTATTCCTCATATAATGAGTAGATGTCATCGGCAGTTACATTATCCTTAATGAGGAAACTATGGTTTGTTGTTATGATTCCACGAATAACCGGTACAAGATGTGGTGTAAATGATACTTTCACATTGCCGTTTCCAAAGTTTCTTAACTGTTCTCTTATTTCAGGAGTATGTCTGTGGGTTGTCATATTATATGGTTTTACATTATCAGAACATGTAGGATAATGTGTATTTCCATTAGGATTTACACCTGCTCCACTAACTCCGCTTTTACTATCCAGAATGATTCTGTCTACAAGTTCATTTTCTACAATAGGGAGGCTTGAAAGTATTGCTCCTGTTGGGAAACAGCCCGGATTTGCAATAAGATCTGCATCTTTAATAAGGTCTCTGTTTATCTCTGGAAGACCGAATACTGCATCTAATTCGGGATGGATGTGTTTGATATTGTACCATTTTTCATATGTTTCAATGTTTTGGAATCTGAAGTCACCACTAAGGTCAATAACTTTGCTTCCATTGTTTAGAAAATCAGGCACTATTTTCATGGATGCTCCATGGGGTACTGCACAGAATACTATATCTGCATCAACATCCTTATTTTCGGGATTTGAGAATTTCAAGTCGAGGTCTTCAAGGTGTGGGTGAAGTTCTGATAGTGGATTTCCTTCATTTTTTCTACTAGTGACAGTGGTAATTTCTACTTTTGGATGTCTTGAAAGTATTCTTACTAATTCTCCTCCTGTATATCCACTTGCTCCTATTATTGCTACTTCTATTTTACTCATATTATCTTGTTCTCCATTAATACTTAATTTAAGCTTTTCTTAGTATGTATTATAATTATTGTCATAATTGTTTTTTTTAAATTTTTTATCTATACTATTTATATATCTTTATTCTGATTGATTTAATCTTTTTTGATTTTTACAGGTATCTTTTAATGTTTTTGAAGTGGGTCTTTGCTACTTTTTCTAGAATATCCTTATCTATTTTTGATGTTTTTGCTTTTTTGTTTAGTTTAACATTATATCTTTTTTCTAATTCATGCAATGCCTTTTCATACTTGTATTTTGCTATTATGCTGGCTGCGGCTACTGGTGTGTATCTTTCTCCATTTTCTGTCTGTATTACATTTAAGCTGTTATTGTTTAAGTATTCATTGGTCTTTTTAATATCGAATTTATCTATTATTATTAGCAGGTCATTTGATGGTGTATCTTCCAGTAGCATTTTAATTAATTTTGTATGAAGATAAGCAAGTAGATGATTTAGATTTTTTCCTTCACTTTTGAATTTATTGTAAAGTTTATTATAGCTGAATGGTTTTAAAACTATGCTTTCATGGCGTATTCCAAGCTCTTCTATTTTATGGTAGAGTTGTGTTATCTGTTTTTTGTCAAGTTTTTTGCTGTCCTTGACTCCCATTTCTCGAAGTTTAATATTTTCATCCTTTGATGTAGATACTGCTGTTACTACTAATGGTCCAAACCATTCGCCTTTACCAGTTTCATCAGAGCCTATAGTATATTCATAGTCTGAGAGTGAAATGTCATTATATTGTTCATAGTTTTGTTTATTTTTATAGTATCTTGCTTTGGTTTTGTGGCCTTTTATGGATTTTTTCTGAGTATTATCTTTTCTGTCATCATATGATTTTTTAGAAACTAATGGATTAATAATACTATTGCAATGAGGATTGTCTTCATATACTAATTTTCCAGAATTATACAATATTAATACAATATCACCATCATGAATTCGTATCTTTTCATATTGATGAGGTTTTTCATGACGTAAATGTTCTGTATTGGAAATGAATTTTCCTATTTGTCTATTATTTAATTGTACTGATTTCATCATAGTAAATATTCCTTTAAAGTAAGCAAACATTAAAAAAAATTTTATAAAAAAAGTTAGTTGATGGGAGATTAAATATTATTTTCTAATCATTGTTCCTATACCATCTTTAGTAAAGATTTCAAGAAGTATGGAGTGATCTATTCTTCCATCAAGAATATGTGCAGTTTTCACACCATTTTCAACTGCATTTATACAGGTTTCAACCTTAGGAATCATACCTCCAGTAATAATGCCTGTATCAACCAATTCTCTCAATTCATCCACCTTAATTCTTCGGATGATACTGTCAGGATCCTCTGGATCGGTCATTATTCCAGGAACATCTGTTAAAACAATTAGCTTCTCAGCATCAACTTCACTTGCAATGCTACCTGCAACAGTATCTGCATTAAGATTTAATGTATTGCCCTCATGATTTATACCAATAGGTGATATGACTGGAATATAATTATTGCTTGTAAGGTCTTCTACAATTCTACTGTTTACCCTATCAATCTTTCCCACATATCCAAGGTCTACTTCAAGTATTTCACCATTTTCATGTTTGATTTTTGCAGGATCCTTCTTGGATGATTCAAGCAGGAAATTATCTTTACCTGAGATACCTATTGCTTTTCCACCATGTAATCCTATTTTGGATACTATTTCAGTATTGATTTTTCCAACAAGAACCATTTTAACTATTTCCATAGTTTCAGAATCTGTTACACGTAATCCTCCGATAAATTTTGCTTTTTTACCCATCTTATCCATGGAACGTGAAATTTCCGGTCCTCCACCATGAACAACTAATGGCTGCATACCCACATATTTTAGCAGCACAGTATCTTTAGCTGTGGAACTCATTGCTTGTTCATCAATCATTGCATGTCCACCATACTTAATCATAATCTTCTTATCATGAAACTTCTTGATGTATGGTAATGCTTCTATCAATACCTTACTTATGTCTAATTGTTCTTCTTTAACCATATTATCATTCTCTAATTCTTATGTTGTATAATCAGCATTTATATGCACATATTCACAGGTAAGATCACAGCCATATGCTGTTATGCTATAATCTCCCTCATGTAAATTTACTCTAATTATTACTTCTTTTTCCTTCATTATCTCTTCAGCTTTTTCTAATAACTTTGGATCTTCATAAGTTGTCACATTGCCCTTGTCTACTATGATAACTTCATCAGTTTTAGAAGCTATACTAATGGATACTATTTCTGGATTAAATTCTACTCCACTGTATCCTACGGCAGATATTATACGACCCCAATTTGGATCAGCACCTTTAAGAGCTGTTTTTACAAGACTGCTTGAAACTACACTTTTTGATACCTTTATTGCATCAGTTAAACTATTTGCACCTAAACATTCTACTTCCATGAACTTTTCAGCACCTTCACCATCTTTTGCTATCTGTTTGGCCAGGCTCATACATACATAGTCAAGAGCTTCTTGGAAATTTTCATCAATATCTCCAACTTGTGTGTTTGTACTCATTAGAATTACAGTATCATTGGTACTTTCATCACCATCAACTACAACCATATTAAATGACTTTTCAACAGATTTCAAAAGACATTCATGAAGCATGTCCTTGTCTGCCTTCAAATCGGTTGTAATAAATCCAAGCATGGTTCCCATATTAGGTGCAATCATACCGGAACCTTTACAAATACCTGCTATCTTAAATGTTGTGCCATCATTTAATTGGGATTCAACTGCAATCTCCTTAGGGACAGTGTCAGTTGTCATAATAGCACGTGCTGCATCAGTTGCTGATTGTCGGCTATTGTCTAATTTTTCAATGGATTTTTCCGCAATTGGCTTTAGTATATCCATTGGCATCTGACGACCAATTACTCCTGTACTTGCAACTGCAACTTCTTCAAGGGGTATTTCCAGTTTATCAGCAGCTAATTGTGCAAGTTCTAATCCTTTTTCTATTCCTTCTTCTTTGGTATAACAGTTTGCATTTCCACTATTTACCAGTATGGCAGATATTTTTCCATCGGCAATGTGTTTTCTTGTAATTGTTATTGGAGCTGCATAGACTTTATTTTTTGTATATACTGCTGCAGCTGTGGAATTTTTATGATATATTACGGTAACACCATATTTTCCTTCCCTATACCCACAGGTTTTTATTTCTTCTAAAGAACATAAACCCTTATCTAATTGTTTAATAGTAATCACACTCCTAATACATTTATTTTGTAATCATATTCTTTGAAAATTATTTAATAAAAAAAAGGTAGTTGGGATATTATTTGGAACAATAATATTATTTATCTCCAAATATTTCATTGATAAAAATCTTTATTCTATCACTTACTGATAAATTTTCATTATCATTATAGTAATTTGACTGATTAGTCCTGTTATATGAATATTTTGATGAGTTTGACCTAGAATTTGAGTAGTTAGAATAATCATTATATGTTGAATTATTGTTATTGGAGTAACTACTTCTATAATCATTATCTTCAAATGGATTATCAAATTGTATGAAGATTGATGCAATAGAACCTGCCATCATTGCAATAATAGCTACTATTACAACTATAAATATTCTTGATTGAAGTTCTGCCCTGATTTTAACACAACCTTCTTTAATTTGATATGCTGGCTATTAATATTGCAATAATTATTGCAACAAATCCCAGCCATATATTCTGTGTATTCCATCCGATAAGCGTTAAAACAAATACGAATATGAAAATTCCTATAATTGTTAACTTCTTATTTTCCAGAAAGTCCAATGTTGAACGAGTGAATGCTGTTGGAATATAATATGCATATTTACCATTTGCTATGTCAAAGACTATTACTGGCGTATCATCATGTATCTTTATTGAATCTGTTAGATGTGCATTTTCTCCAGCTTCACGTCTGCTTTTACCAATTCCTACACGCAGATTCAAGTCATTGTTTAATGCATACCATGCACAGTCAAGTCCTGTCTTAAGTGCAATTTCCTTGTTAGGGAAGTTAATGATTAAATCATCTCCACCTACCCTGTAGCCTTCAATTTTTCCGTTTCCATCATTTGCAATATACTCATTGATGTCATTCATTATTTCAATAAGTTTATCCTTTCCATATTTTGCAATATAACCTGTTGAATCCTTAGCATCGATATACATAAAGTTATCAATTTCCACTGCAGGTAAATGTACTTTTTTATCAGTAGGTGTTTCTTCAAATATGACTCCATATTCTCCACCTAACTTTGTAAATGCAACACCTGATATGTTTCCAATTTCATTATTCATTTCAATTGCTCTTTCAATAGATGCTGCTCCAGTCATTCCAACAGACGCCCTGACATTACAGTTCTGTTGCATACCCAAACTTATCATGTCAATAGCAATTTTAATACTGTCCTTCTTGGACGGCATATGTGATACAAGTTCTGAATGACTTTTTTCCACAATAGTACCATTTGCTTCAATTACCATATTAGCAAAATCTTCAATGAGATAATTAGGTTTAAATAATTCAATATATAAGTAACGGTCACTACCCATGATAATATTACTAAGAAGAGCATATTCATTAACTGAATTGTCCGCTGGTTTCATCTCAATGAACTTTCTATTCTTAGGAAGGTCTCTTTGATCAATTTCCTGTTCAAGATTTTCAAAGATACTTTGACTGTTAATGTTTGCCTGTTTAACTTCCACTAGCATGGTCTTTGTAAGATTTATCAGACCAACGTATTCTGTTTCAAGTTCATTAGTAGCGTAATATTTTGTACCAATACTTATAACCTTTTTATTAAGAAGTCTGCTAAATAGGCTTTTGGTTATACCATCAAAAGCCATTTATCTCTTACCTCCACGTTCTACAGAAATTTCGAATTGTCCTGGTTTTTCCATTAACATACTTGGTTTTACTGATACAATAGGAAACTTCCAAGTACCCAGTCTACTTGCAAGGGTACTTGCAATATTTCTTGAGTTATGTTTTATAAATGAGTAGTCAGAATCGTTAATTATAATATTTAAATTATATGGAGATTCCTCCAGTACTTCATCGGAGTATATGATATTTAATTCAAATGTGCCTGGTCTTGTAAACAAGTCGTTACGTACAGCAACTAATGGAGAATGGTCAAGGTTTAACTTATTTCTCACTGTAACTGCAATAGTACCTGCATTACGAACTGCTTCCTTATAATCCTTTGGATTTACAAGTACAAATATTAGGAAGTCACAATCCTCTATGTCATCATCAACAAAGCCTACCATCTTATTAAGAAGTGGTATTTTCATAAAAACATTTTCAAGCTTTGAATCAATAGCATTTTCTTCCTCATTGTTTACACGACTAATAGCTTCCTGTGCCACTGCTAATCCACTGAATTTACGATTCTTTTTAGCTTTGTAAACATCAAAGCCCCGTCTTTCAAACTCATTTAATGATTTAGAACAGATTTTTTGAAGAATATTTTTAACTTTTTTAGGTGGTGCAGGCTTTCCAATCTGGAATCTACCATTTTTAACTCTGTATGGTAATCTTCTACTAGGAATGTCCTGAAATTCATCCTGATAATCTCTGAAGAAATCATTAGATAATATTTTAGCATCCTTTTCATATGCTAAATTAAGTATGTAATGATCTGCAATAGTACCTGCGGGTACTGGAAATACTTCTTCGTTCTTAATCATTTCATTAAAGCTATCTTTATCATCAATTTCATGTCTTAATGGAGCATCAGCTAGTACTATTGGTTCATGTCCTAATTTTTCAAGAGTACTTATTGCAACTTTAAGAGTTTTTAAACTCGGAGTTACCTTTCCCGTTTCTTCATTTGGTTGTTGTCCATAATATGCTACATTTGACCCATCAACAATTACTTTCAAAAGATCACCTTTATATTTTTTTTTCTCTTTAGTCTGTTCTATTAATTTATAATATATATCTATCTATAACTCATTATATTTATTATTAATGGTAAGTTAATATAATTTCTCGTATCATAATCTTTAAATTTATGTATAAATTAAATTACTATTTATTAATTTCAAATAAAAATTTTATATGTGGTTGATTTTTTAAATGATGATTAGTTTATCTTTAATCTGTAATTTATCTGATTAAAAATATTATTCTGTAATTTAATTTTTTTATGGGGTGTGATGTTAAAAAATTATTGAAAAAAATAGTTGAAAAAAGAAAATGTAAAAACTATCCAAGCTTCATTATAGCTTCTGCTAAGTCTCCACCTACTTCTTCTAGAACTTTACGTGCTTCATCCTTGGATACTCCTGTCTGGCTAGCAACAAGTTCAACATCGTCATCATCAATATCAACTGTTACGTCTGCATCATCACTACCTTTGATTCTTTCTTCTACATCTCCAACAATTTGATATGTTTCTTGTCCCATAGCTTTCATAATACTTACTTCTGCATTGGTAATTACTATTTCTTTATCTTTAAGGGTAATGACAACCTGTTCAACACCTTCAAGTTCATTCATATTCATACCCATTTTTTTCATTTGCTTTTCCATTTGTCTTAATTGTTTTTTGTTCATTTTTCCACCAGGGAACATAATCTAATCCTCCATTTGATTCTAGTTAAAATGATGAAATTCATATTCATATTGTACTATTACATAATTATATTGAAACTATTATAATAATTTATATCTGATTTGCTTATTTAAATTTGTTAACCGTCAATATTATTCATCTTCTTCCTTTTTTTCATGATAAATTGCTAATTCACTTACTAAATCGTTAATTCTTTTATTCTGATCATCAATCTTATTATATAACTTAAAGACTATATAGAAGAGTAATATTGTTGAAAAGATATATAATGTATCCAATCCTCTTCCAAATCCAAATATTGCTGCTATACTGCTGCTTATACCTGGAAATATTGAAAACAATATGATAAGTATCCATATAAAAATCCATGCTACAAAGTAGATAAGACTCATATTATCTTCATGGTATCGTTTAATACCTAATCCAATAGCCACTAAACTTACAATTAAAATTATTATTTGATAGGTAAACATTTTTTAACAGTCCCTTTATTTTTTCAAAGTTTCATTAATGAATTCTAATATGATTTTAATACCAACTAATGTGTTTGTTCCCTTTTGTATAGTACGTTCATCATATATAGTAGTCATTGGCACTTCCATATATCTTAACTTTTTACGTTTAATCTCACCAATAATCTCTGAGGATATGCTGTAGTGAGAAGACTTAAGTGTAAGTTTACGAGCTGCCTTGTTACTAAATGCCCTTAGTCCGGACTGTGAGTCAGTAACCATCTTTCCCTGGAATATATATGTGATATAGTTCATGACGGTATTTCCAAATCTTCTGCCTGTAGGCATGTCCTTGAAGTCACGTGCTGCGATTACCACATCTGCCTTGTCATCCTGTATTAATGGATACATATTATATAAATCATCAGGATTATGTTGTCCATCTGCATCAAATGTGATCATAATATCTGCATCCTTATCAAGTGCTGCTTTAATTCCAGTCTTGATTGCACCACCTAAACCTACATTGATTGTATGTCTATAGTAATATATCATTGGCTTGTATTTTTTAACTAATCTTTTTGCAATTGCTGGTGTATTGTCCTTTGAACCATCATCTATTATAAGAACCTTAAAGCCACGTTCTACTAGTCCTGTTGTAACTTCTTCTAGTGTTTCTTCTTCATTATAACTAGAAAGAATTATGTAAATGTCTGATGTAATTGGCGGTATATCCTCTTTGTTCATGTGTATTCCTCTAATTATTCTAGTTTATCCATAATCTATATTTTATCTATAATTATTTATCTATTCCTGTATGCTTTATTTATCTTTATCCTTTATCAAATTGGTATATAAGTTATTTAATTTTTCACCAATGACTTTGTGTGTATAATTATTGGTATTTTCAAATCCTTCCTCTTGCAATTGTTTATATAACTGTTTATCTTCAAGCAATCTTAAAATCTGTCTGCTTAAATCTTCATAATCTCTTGGCTTAAAGAACAATCCTCCTTTTTGTCCACTGGATTCAACAACAGGTGGGATTTCTGCTGCAATAAATGGAGTTCTAAGTGATTGTGCCTCGATAATCACAATTCCAAATCCTTCAACAATACTTGGAAGACAGAAAATATCTGATGAATTGACAACCTTCATAACATCATCATGTTCCTCTACAAATCCAAGAAACTCCACATTATCATCTAAATCTAAACTTTTTGTCAAGGATTTAAGTTCATCCTCCAATGGACCAGTACCAATAATTTTACATTGGATGTTGGGAATAGTTTCCTTAACAATATTGACTGCTCTTATAAGATCTTCTACTCGCTTATAATCAACAAGTCTTGCAACGCAGCTGATTGTGGGATTTGTATAGGGGTCTGATTCAACTATTGGAAAGTCAACCATATTATGGACAGTTTCAATTTTGGTGTTTTTAACGTATTTCAATAGATTGTTCTTTGTATAATCAGATACACAGACATATAAGTCCATCTTATTTCTAAGTACATATCTTTCAAGTACTTCACCAAACAATCCACTAACACCTATATTTTCAACCCATTTTCCAACCCATACGTCATGATATCTTGAAGCGACAGGTATGTTTAACTTTTTTCCAATTCGTTGAGCTATAGGATATGTAATAAAGTTATAACCTATAATCAGGTCAATATCCTCTAACTGTTTGCCCTTATCATATGCATCCTTCATAAATTTTAATCTGTTTGTAAATGATCCCTTCTGTACATAGTTATGCTTGTCTCCACAACCTATTATGTGAATGTTACCAATATCAAATTCATCCATTTGTTCATCTTTAGATGTTAATATGGTGATGTTATGGTATTTTGAAAGTTCTGTAGCTTCATTATATGCACAGACTTCCACTCCACCTTTAATGTCAAGCTTATCGCTATGTGGAAAAAACTCTGTGATGATGCATATGTTCATTTTATTTTCCATCCTATAACTTTATTGGTTGTTGGTATCAAGATAATAATCCAATTGATCATCAATAATATCCATCACACTATGTTTAGGAATTACACCAAGTTTCTGGATTTTCTCAGTATTAGAAAATAGAATTGGTACCTCTGCTGGACGGAAACGATCTGGATTAAATTCTATTCTAATATCTTTATCTCCTGTATCAACCAAAATACCCTTATCTGCAATGTTATATTCAACTTCATCATCAAGCAGCATTGAATCTACTTTTGTCTTATCAAATGATACTCCATAATACTTGTCATCATTCATTTCTGCAGGATTATCAATTTTTTTATCATCATTAAATGTTCTAATGCTATTAACTTCGTATCCTGCCTGCTTAAGACTTAAAAGTATGTATGAAAGAATGGAATTTGTTCTCATAGAACCCTGGTTATAAACATCACCGCTATTAGCCTTCATGGCTAAGGTCATATATCCATTTACAATATCATTTACATGTGTCCAGTCACGGAATGCATTGACATTACCAATAGTAATCTTATCTGCAAGTCCCATCTTAAGCTGCATAACCTGGTTGGTAACAACACTTGTAACGAACATATTACCACGACCAGCCCCTTCATGATTGAATGCACGACTTACAACAGTATCCACATCATAGGAATGATAATAATTCCGTGAGAGGTAATCACCATAAACTTTACTTACTGCATATGGACTCATAGGACGTAAAGGATTTGTCTCACTGATTGGAAGTTCATCAATCTTACCATCAACAATATCAGGGAATATTGTACCATACTGTTTGATTGCCTGGTCATATTGTTGTTTGGAAGAGAATACAAGTCCATATTCTTCACTAGAACCTGCAAATACCATACGGCCATCACAATCAGTTACTCTCATAGCTTCAAGAATGTTGTTGGTACCTTTAGAATTATTGTCCTCAGTATCTGTTGGATTATCAAATGATTGTGGTACAAATGACTGTGCTGCTAAATGGAAGATATAATCAGGTTCTGACTCTTTAAGAGCAGCTTCAACAGCACTAAAATCAGTTAAGTCACCTGTTATTTCAGTATATTTACCTTGGAGATTATGGTTCTTAATATTCTTAGGAATACTACCATCACTGCGACGTCTTACTAAACCATAAACATTTGCTTCGTTTTTAATCAATTCTTCAGCTAGATAAGCTCCTACAAAACCACTAATACCTGTTATGAGTACGTTTTTATTGTTCCAATTCATGATATCACTTATAATTTATTTAATGTATAAAAATTGTATTATTTATCTGCAATTCAATAGTTTAGATTAGTTGTTTAACTACTTGTAAATAATTATAGATTATAATATTATTATTTATCTTAGAACAATTAAATAAAGATTACTTATGATTAATTAAAATACACTTAAATTACCAAGGATTACTTCAAAATCAATAATGTTAATACTAATGAAAAAGATAAATATATTTTAATAATATAATTTTTTAGATAACGAGGAGAGATAATATTTATGGACAATAGAGTGAAATATGCCATAATTGGAATTGTCCTAGTTGTACTTGCAATATATGCTATATTAGCATTTAATTCAACATACAATGCAAAAGTTGGAACATCATCCGTTTCAATCCCTGATGGATATGAAGTAGCAAATACAACAGATAATTCATCCACAATTAAAGATGATAAAACAACATTTACAGTTTCTGTATTAAATAAGGGTCAATCAATAGATCAAGTCATAGACTTATATAAAGAAATGCATCAAGATCAAACGATAAAAGATTACAATAAGAAAATAGGCGATGTAAACATTAAAGGGGTAATTTTACAGGATAGTGAAACCAATAAAACTGTTGACTACAATTATTTTTATGAGAAAAACTATAAAACATACCACATCTATGAAAAAGGAAAACATAACCAGACAGCATTAGAAACAATAGTCAATACAACAACAATCAATCCAATACCATTTGTATAAAAATTATCCATAATCTTCTCTTTTTTTTTATTTAATGCAATTTTTTATTCAAAAGACGTTTCTCATGCTATTTTTAAGTAGTTTAATTATTTTATTCTAAAAAAAGTTAAATTGTATTATCATTACTCATTCAATCGACGAGTAACATCAATAATACGCTGGGCTAAATAAACACTAGTATCAAATCCTACTTTATCCTCTGAGGTATCACCAACACCGGTTGCACCAAAATGAGCAGTAGGACGATTGTCACCTACAACAATTCCTCCCTGAACAAGAAAGAAATCATGAATGCTGGCTATTGTAGCTTCTTGTCCACCATTACGAAATCCACCTGCAGATACTGCACCGCAAACCTTAAACTTGAAGGCATGGATATTACGAAGAGGACGCAATCTATCAATAAAAGTCTTCAACTGACCAGTCATGTCACCAAAATAAACAGGGCTTCCAACAATCAATGCATCAGCATCTCTTACTTTAGCAGTTAATTCCCTCATATCATCATCTATTGTACATCTATTGGTCTTTTTACACTTATCACATCCAACACAATAATTAATATTCTTATCGCCTAATGTAATCAGTTCAACTTCAAAGTCATCTTCTTTATCAATCACATCTAATGAATTTTCAACTAAAAAAGCAGTATTTCCATGATTATGAGGACTTCCTACAATACCTAAAACTTTTAACATTAAATATCACCTTAGGTAATTATTTTAATCATAAGTAAAGATTATTTTTCATTCAATATCTCTTCAACTAACTGGATATATTGTTTGGATAATTTATCCCAGTCATACTTCTCTTCAACTTTCCGTCTGCCATTTTCTCCCATTTGATGCTGCAGTTGTTTATCAACAAGTAGCAATTCTATCTTTTCTCTAAGTTGTTCGGTATCTTTCGGTTCTATTAAAAAACCGGTTACATTATCATCTATTACCTCGGTTGTTCCACCGGATTTATATGCAATAACTGGTTTATGACAACAATTAGCCTCTGCCAGAACCATTCCAAATCCTTCACGGGTTGAAGGAAGTACCAGCATTTCAGATTTTTTCATTTCTCTAATAAGCTCTTCATCAGTTAAATCCTGTTTAAATGTAACATAGTCACCTAAATTCTTCTCTTCAACCAATTTTAACAGTTTTTCTTTGAGCTGTCCACGACCGACGATGACCAGTTTTATATTTGGAATCTTCTCTTTAATCTTATCTACAACATTTATTAAATCATCAGGATGCTTATGCGGTGCAAGTCTTCCTACAAATATTATCTGGTTCTCCACAACATCTTCTTCTATTACAGAATCATGTTTTTTAACATCTACGCCAGTGTATATTACTTTAATATTATCTTCATCAACACCAAAATCATTAATCAGGGACTCCTTTGTAGGTGGGCTGATGGTTAATATTTTATCATATTTTATTTTTGTTAGGATTTTCTCCATTCGACTAGCAGTATTTCCTGATTGAAGCCACTGATCATTATTGGTAGTACTAGTATCATATATTACACCAATCAGAGGAGTTCTTTTCAGTTTACTTCCAACATATGCGGATAACAAGGGTGAATATGCCTGTGCATCTATAATATCATATTTATGAGTCAACAGCCATTTAACCACACTGAAGAAATACTGGATAAAATCCTTACCTGTTCTATAGGGTATATTTTCTATTTTTGGTCCAATATGATGAACAGTTATACCATCAATATCCTCCTTTTTTAGGTCTCCTGCAATCTTCATGGTCAATAAGTCAATTTCATGTCCCTGCTGGACAAGTCTTTTAGCCAAATCATAGTATCTGTGTTCTCCACCACCATTATAGTAAGGTACGAAGAATTCTGTTACAAAGCATATTTTCATTATAATTCATCCTGTAATCAATAGTTTATGTTGTAAATGTAATATTCATGGTAAATAAACATTTTATATTTAATATTCATTCCAATAGAATTACCATTTTTTTCATATTTAATAATTGTTATATTTATACTTCTAAATAAAATTATTTGATTATACTTTTAAATTATACCGATCAGTTAAATAACGATATAAGGATAACTATTATATTTTTCATATTCTTTTTTCAGCCATCTTGCAAGAAGTTTTTCTTGAATTTCATATAAATTCTCATTGTTAATGCCAATTAATCCTAAGTTACATAATTTCTTTAAGGATGCACTTAAAGAACCTGTGGTTACACTCATATGTTTAGCAATTTCTATTCTTTTTAAAGGATGGTTCAACAATGAAATGATTATTTCCTTTTCTTTCATTGTTAATCTGCTCCAACTATTTATTAAATGTGGAATAATACTATTTAAATTATTATCAAATTGTTCTATAATATCTTTTTCAGATAATGTGGTATTTTTTGGCAACAGGTTTCCAAAAATATTAATATAAGCAGGTATTCCTCTTGTACATTTATAGAATCTTTCAAATGATTCTTCAGTAAATATTAAATCACTAGCGTTTTGATTTAAATATTTTCTAGTTGTTTCCTTGCTGAAAGGATCTAATTGAATATTTAATATTCTTCCACCAAAAGCTCCATTACTTGAAGATATCTGTGGAATCAATTCATCCTGTATACTCATTGAACCACATAATACATAGGCGATATGTTTATCATTTTGAGTATAACTTCTAAATAACCATAAGAATGATTCAAGATAATCATTTAATTCTTTAATAATTTGAATTTCATCAATAATTATTATAACTCCCTTAATTTCATTATTATATTTTTCATATATCTGTGAAGGTAGGTTAAAAACGAAATCCTTTAATTTTTCAAAATTTTTTTCTGATTCAAATAGTGGTACTGGAATATTTTTAATAGTTGTAATATCCTTAATATGAAAATCATTAGTTTGAATGTATTTTTTTATTACCTGTTTTAATTTTTTTAATTTATGTTTTTCACATTCATTAATTATCTCTGTAAAATAATATTCAAGAAGTCCTGTGGGTGTCATATTACCTTTTTGATAACATTCTGCACGTGAAAAATCCATATATACTATCAAGTAATCTTTTTCTAATTCTTTTTTAATTTTATTAAGAAAGACTGTTTTACCCACGCTTCTTGTTCCTGTTATTAATAATGATGGTGCGTTACCAGTTGCCGTTAGATTAAGTAATGCAGATACATTGCTTATTTCCTCTTTTCTGTTATAGAATTCTTCATCATTTAACTCATTTTTATTTACCCATGCAAGACTGCTCATAAGAATCACTAATATATTATTTTAATTAATATGTATTATTTTAAGTAATATATATAATTTATATTATTCTGAGTAATATGTATTATTTTTATTAATATATATTAAACATATTACTTGGGATAATACATTCATTGTTAGTACTTGTAAACATTAAATTTATTTATTTAACTTTTTTTTTCAAAAATTTTTATCCTTTGAATCACATATACTTATACATATATTAATTAAAATATGATATTTAATTTAATCAGATTATACGGGATTTTTTCTTATGAAAATCAAATTTAAACATTTTACATTAATGATAATGATATTATTGGGTGTATTTTTAGCATTTGGTAGTGTAAGTGCTCAAAGCACATCTAATGATACTCTCATAACAACAGATTCATCATCTTCAATAAATACTGATTTTGATGATTCACAAATAAGCAGTAATTATAAACAAACACCTATCAAGGAAGATACTCTAACTACAGCTACACCTGATGATACTAAAAATATTTCAACAAATGACAAAGCAATAAAAACAGCAAACAAATACTCAACAATATATGTAAACTCACAGGGATTATCATCAAATACTGGAGAAAACAGTAATAGTCCAACTACATTAACAAATGCTCTAGATAATATAGCAGATAACGGTACAATAATCCTTACAACAACAAATAATTCTGATGTATACAATCTAACATCAATGATATCCATACGTTCATCAAGCACTCTTAAGACATTGACCATTACAGCCAGTCCTGAATGTAACATAACAGTCTCAGGAGATTACAATACAAGTTTATTCTATATTTATGGATTAAATCTTAGTTTTTCCAATGTCAACTTTGTAAAAAGTAATTCAACAAGCAATTCAGCATTCTATATAAGTCAATCTAATGTCAACTTTACAAACTGCCGATTTAATGATAATTATAGACAAAATTATTCATCAACAATACATTCAACATATTCAACAGTAAATCTGGACAACTGTACATTTATCAATAATACAGCCCTTTTTGGTGGAGTTATTTATCAATCAAGATCTACATTAAATATCTATCAAACAGGATTCTATAATAACACAGCATACAGTGGTGGATGTATCTATTCTGACAATTCCAATACAAACATTCATGGGACCATATTCAAAATGAACAATGCAAGCTTTGGTGGAAGCATATTCAACATAAAATCCAACATGACAGTAAACTCATCAATATTTGATGATAACTCAGCTAGTTATTATGGGGGAGCAATAATACAGTTAAATCCAACAAAACTATCCATAAGTGATTCACACTTCATATCAAACAATGCAAAGTATGGTGCTGGAATTTATGTAATGTATGCTAATGTAAACATAACAAAAACAACATTCAAGTCAAACAATGCATCAACCGGATCAAGTATCTATTCATATAACAATACATTAAAAGTCAAATATTCAATGTTGACTGATGAGAGTAACTCTTCAGCAATATATCTTAAGAATGTCAACTCATATGACATCAATGAAAACTGGTGGGCCGTAAACAATCCTGACTTTAAAAAACTCACTAATGGAGTAATACCTGACAGTTGGGTTCTAATGAGGTTCAAGAACACTACAAGCACATTAAATCCATACTATGAAATCAAAGTATCACTTGAGGAGTTATCAAACTCAGGAAGTATCACTGAATCATTACCACAAACAACTGTCACCTTCACATCAGATGATGGAACGTTTAACCATACAACAGCAAATATAATCGGCCAGACCACCAATACATATGCTGGTAATTCCACAGTATATGCAAATATAGACAATCAAGTGATGCAACTAAATGCTAAGATAGATCCAATACTATATACAGAAAACATCACAATAAAAAATGCATCCACAGCAGACATTACAATATACCAGAACGATGACATTACAGGAACAGTTAACTTAACCTTCAACAATCAGACAACAACATTAAATGCAAACAAAGAACTCACAACAACAATAACATTAAACACTAATCAAACAGGCCCAATACCAGTATATCTGGAATATTCTGGTGATGAAAAGTACAATCCAATAAACCACACAATATACATTACAATTACATCAACAACCTATACAAGCAATGATACAATTATCAGATTATACAATAAAAGCAACACAAACATAACACTTCCATCAAGCTATAGTTTGGTTGATGAAGGACAAGTAACTCCAATTAAGGCACAGGGAAATGCTGGAAGCTGTGTATCATTTGCAACAATAGGTGCAATTGAATCCGCAGTACTAAAGGCAACCAATATAAGTCTGGACCTATCAGAGAACAATGTAAAGAACATGTTCAAACTATACTCCATACTGGGATATCAGGGACTTGAACCAAATGATGGAGGATACGATTTTGAAGCAATAGGATACATGGCAAGTGCATTAGGACCAATATATGAAGAAATGGACCCATACAGTACGATGTCACATATTTCCAACATATTCAATTCAAGCCTGCAGATACAAAACATATACATAGTACCATCACGACAGAACTTCACAGACAATGACCTTATAAAAGAGGCAATAATGAAGTATGGTGCAGTATATACAGGAATAAAATCAGGAAGTGGAACAAACCTATACAATTATAATATATATCAGGCAACTCATGCAGTAAGCATTGTAGGATGGGATGATAACTACTCTGCAAGCAACTTCCAAACAACACCACCTGGTGATGGAGCATTTATCATAAGAAACAGTTGGGGTACAAGTACTGGAATAGGCGGATATCAATACGTTTCATACTATGATGTGGTAATAGGAAACCTTGCTTATCTAGGTGATTATACCAGTGTAAACTTTGCAATAGACTATAACAACAACTATAACTACACAGGAATCTATCAGTATGATACAGTAGACTATGTATATTCATTAGGCAGAAACAACGGTCAGTACTGGATAAAAAACAAGTACACAGTAGATAAGAATGAAACAATAGCAGCAATAGGATCCTATTTCCTTGATACCTCCGGTTATCAAATGCAACTATACATAAATGACAATCTAGTAACAACACTCAATTCAACAGTGGACTATCCTGGATATCGTACAATAGAATTGGATAATCTCTACAGAGTATCAGAAAATGATGAAATAACAGTCATATTGAATATCAAACAAAACCTAAACAATTCAGTATTATATGTACCATTAGCAGATACTGATTATCCAATAGACATAAAAGAAGGATTATCCTATTTAAGCTTTGATGGTGTAAACTATGATGATTTATATACATATGGTGGAGATGGTGGATATACAGCACCTATAAAGGTATATATGCAGGACGTGCCAGAGATAAACTCAAAATATAAAATATCTTCCGATATGATATTTATTAACACTACAACAAGCCAGACATTAACAGATGCAAAAGTATACTATAAAATAAACGGCCAGCAAGTCAAAGATGATACTGGAAATCTACTTGCATATAACATAACAAATGATGACAACATAATATCATCGTTTGATATAAGCAATTTAAATGAAGGAAGTTACAACTATGAAGTAACCATTGAATATAATGGATATAACATAACAAGGACATTTAATTTTACCATAATGTCAATAAGGGTAGAAGCAGAGAATACAACAGGCTCAATAAACACTCCACTAAATACAACAATAAAAATATATGACCACAACAACAATCAGATAACAGAAGGACTCGTCATATTCAGGGATGATAAAAACAATACAATACAACAGACAAACATAACCGATGGACTAGCATACTTAAATGCAACATTTAACAATACATACAATTCAACCATAAAAGTATACTACTCCAATGAATACTATGATGAAAACACATTAATAGATACATTTACATTAACAATCAACAAGCCAGATACCATAATTAACATGGAATATGATACATTCATAGCAACAGAAACTGTGAATATAACTGCACATGTAACTGATGAAAACGGAAACATCATAAATGGTGGAAAGGTAGTATTTAAGATAAACGGTAAGACAATTAAGGATGAATCTGGCCGGGTAATCTATGTAAAAGTAGTAAACTCAACAGCAACAATAGAATACAACATACCCGAATCATATACAGGAAAGAACATAACCATAACAGCAGTATACAGTGGATCAAGCCAATACAACTCACAAAGAAACACATCAGATGCAACAATACAACAAAAACCTTTAGAACCAATAACATTTACAAAAGATTCATATCAATCACGAATCAATCAGACAATACAAATAACCGTAAACATACAGGATACAACTAATGGTAAAGTAGTCTTCAAGATTAATGGTAAAACAGTTAAGGATGAATCAGGCAAAGTAATATACGTTACAGTATCAAACAACCAGGCAACACTCAACTATACAATACCAACCTCATATAAAGCAAAAACATACACATTAACAGCAACATACATATCCACTAACCAAAGAATAGAAGCAGAATCAAATCTAACAATAACACAGTAAGTGCGACAAGCAATTCTCTTCTCCTTTATAAATCAGTATAATACAACAATGTTGTATTATTGACCTTGTTATGT
>SUTR01000085.1 GCA_015062825.1 Methanosphaera stadtmanae | reverse complement strand
ACTTCTTTTTGAATCGTTTGACTTTCTATATTATTATCATTTTGTGATGAGCTTATTGAGTCATCACTTACTGTGTTTGTAATTATATTCTCTGATATATCTGTACTTGCTGTATCATTAATATCCGCTGCAGCAACCATGCTACTTGCAAACAATAATAATACTGTAAAGAAGATAAATATCGAAGAATACTTTATAATTCTATTCATTTTATCAACTTAAGTTCTATTATTCTATAATAAACAACAATGAAACCACATTTAAAATAATTTAATGTATGATAGATTTATTATAATATATTTAATAAAATCTAAAAAACATATTTTTTTGAATAAAATTTAAACTTTTATTTATTTTTTAATTATATTAAAGTAGATTTCATTATTACATATGTTTATATCGTTGAAAAAATTTAAATATTTCTTTTAAAAGTATTTTTAAAAGCTGTTTTTAATCCTTTTAATTATTATAATACTAAATATACTATAATCATTTTTATAAATGGTCCCATATAATTATTAAAAGAAATAAGAAGTAACTAGTTTATTATGAATAATTTCAAGAATAGAACAAATTTTGATTTAAAACTTTAAAAAGGAATTATTTTATAATCTCTATATTTTTACTTATACTTCTAATAATATGTTTGGTATTTTTTCTTAAGTTAGAATATTATTGGATTTTATTTAATATGAATAATATTTCCTCCAATTCTATGAGCATATAAAAAAATATGCCCTGATTTTTAAATCTTGGTTTAAAATTAATATAAAAAGTTATTATTTTCTATTGCTATATATATCTATACAGTAAAAAAAATATGATGAGGTGACTTATGAATTCTAGTCGTTTTGAAACATTTATTGATGCTATTATTGCCATAATGCTTACAGTTATGATACTTAAAATACCTCAACCTGAAACGATGGATTTGGCTGGAATATGGAATTTAAGAGTAATGTATCTTTCATATATTATTAGCTTTATTATTATTTATAATATATGGGATCATCATAGACAATTATTTGATGCTATACAAAATATTAATAATAGGGTTTTAGTGATGTATTCAATATTGATTTTTATCATTACATTAATCCCATACTTTACTGCATGGGTAGCTCATCAACCCTATGAGCCTATACCGGAATTGATGTTTGGAATATTGTTTATGTTGACAAACATAGTATATATCCTATCAACGATTGTTGCAATTAAGCATGATAGTTATAGTGATATAATAAAAGAGGTAAGTTTCAATAAGATATTTCTAGTAAATATATCACTCTTTATTCTAGGAGTAATATTAATATATGCTGGTTATCCTCTTTCAATGATGATTATATGTTTAATAACTGTTATAAACTGGAATTTGATTAATTACTTTGATGCAATAGAGGAAGGTGATGCTAGTGGAAACTGAACGTTTTGAAGCATTGATTGATGCTATTCTTGCAATTATAATTACAATGATAGTAATGGAATTTCCACTTCCAGCACAGCCTACACTAGGAGCATTGATTGAGTTATATCCAGATTTTATTGCATACATTCTTAGTTTCATGTTATGTTTTTCAATTTGGATTTATCATCATAATCTGTTTAATATTGTAAATAGATTAAACAGTACCATCACATGGACTTGTGGAGTAATCATGATATTTGTTGGCCTGTTGCCCCATGTGACACTGATGCTTTCAACAAACTTTTATTCATTCATGCCACAGGCAATGTTTGGATTAATATTTATGATAACAAACATATTCACATACATAATGGAAATTCTTATTTACAATGAGGAT
Organism: Methanosphaera stadtmanae; assembly: GCA_015062825.1. Taxonomy (GTDB): domain Archaea; phylum Methanobacteriota; class Methanobacteria; order Methanobacteriales; family Methanobacteriaceae; genus Methanosphaera; species Methanosphaera stadtmanae_A. The sequence continues at coordinate 4,264 of SUTR01000085.1, read as the reverse complement.
AAGGCAAATATTGCACTTGCATTGGCAATAGAAAATAGAAAATCAGTTACAATCACCTGTTTTATTATACAAATAATAGGTTTTATCATTGGATACTTATACTATCCGCCAATGATATTGATTGCATGTTTACTGGCAATAATTACTAAATTAAGCTGGAAATATATTATGAATTATATATAATTTATAATTATGATTTAATTGTTTCATTCACCACCCCAATAATCATAAAGGAATAATCAAAGATGAATAATGAATGCTTATTATGTAATCAACCATTGGAGTATCTTAATAAAGATGAACTGATGGAATGTGAGTTATGTCATAAAATTGAAAATAGTAAAACAAGATGTGTTAATAAACATTACATCTGTAATGACTGTCATACAAGAGGAATTAACACAATACTTGAGATATGTACTAATCATAATTCTAAAAATCCCCTGGAAATATTAGATACATTGATGATGCAGGAATTCTGCCATATGCATGGACCGGAGCATCATATATTAGTTGGAGCTTCAATACTGACTGCATATAATAATGCAGGTGGAGAAATTAACCTAAAGGAGGCATTGACCGAAATGATTAATAGGGCAAAACAGGTTCCTGGAGGAAGTTGTGGATATTGGGGAGCATGCGGAGCGGCAATCAGCAGTGGAATAGCAATATCCATTATTACAAGGTCAACACCATTAACAAAGAGGGAATTTCAACTATCAAACATGATGACATCACAGGCACTTAATAAAATAGCATTAAATGGTGGGCCAAGATGCTGTAAAAGAGATTCATACCTATCCCTAGAAACGGCCATAGAATTCATCAGAGAAAACCTTAATATAACCTTAGAAGATTCAGAGATAACCTGTACATATTATATGCAAAACAATCAATGCAAGAAAGAGGAGTGTCTTTATTATCCTAAAAAATAAAACAGTCAATAAAACAAGCCATTATCATGGTATGGAATTATCTATGATAAATAGTCACATATAGATAATCCACTCAAACCTCTTTTTCTTTAATTTTAAATGTGAAATCAAAATTACATTCTAGCGTATGTTCTGATGAATATTTTCTACAAAACTCTGCCATGAAAGCTTAATAATCCTAGTAATTCTTTTTGACTTTTTAATTCTAATTATATCTCCTGTTGTAATTTCCATCGCCTGTCCATCATATAATACATAGGACAAGGAATTGTTCCTGATTTGTGTAACTTGAATTTCTATTACTGAATCACTGGATAATACTATGCTTCGATTAAGTATGGAATGTGGTGCAATAGGAGTTAATATTACAAGAGATGCTGTTGGATCTACTATTGGTCCACCACATGATAAGTTATATGCGGTAGATCCTGTTGGTGTGGAGATTATTATTCCATCGGCAGTATAGGAGTTTATTAGTTTTGAATCAATAAAGCAATCAAAACGAATGATACCAAATGTATTCTTTGAAACTGTTATGTCATTCAATGCATCAGGAATGTTGATGATTCTTCCATCAGCCTTAACTATTTGACCCGTTAGCATCATACGTTCTTCAATATAATAGTTTTCATCCAATAAATCATTCAATACATTATCAATTTCAGATGGTTTAACATCAGTCAAATAACCTAATGTTCCACAGTTAATTCCTATTATTGGTTTATCCTCTGATAAATGAGATGTTTTAAGAAATGTTCCATCCCCACCAATAGAACATAATATATCTGCATCTTTAACCTCATCAACTATATCTATACCTATATTATTGGATTTTCTGATTAGATCATTCCTTGTTTTGTGGGCTAACCTGTTTGAATCATCAATGTTAATAAAGAGTTTCATAATAATTAGTCTATTAAATTACATATAAATATTTAATAAGTAAACTTTTTTAGAAAAGATAAATATAGTATAATTAACTATTATCCAATGTCAAACAAAGGGAGGTAGAATTATGAAAAAATTCTTCAAAGATACATTCAATAAGGGAAATTTCAATGATTATTTTACGAGAAATAAAATATTTTTAATAGTATCAGCAATCCTAGTGATTCTATCATTATTTACAGGTTTTAACAAGGGAATTTCATATACACCCGTTAATAACATAATATTATATCAATTATCTTCAATGCACATATCCCAAAATATAGCATTAAGTCCATTATCATTTTTTATAACTGACATATTCTGTGTTCTTTATACTATTTGTTATGGATTGTCATTTTCAATATTATCCTTGTTTAACATATTATATTATGCAACTACAATAGGATGTTTAATTAAAAGTAATTTCACATTGATACATATATTTGAATCAGTGATATTAATATTTACATTCTGTGCTTCATTACTTGTTACAAAGATGGAAGTAAGAATCATTTCATTACTCTTATCAGGTAAGACTGGTGAAATAAAAAATAAAATGAGAGTTCCATTTAAGGATTTGTTAATGTCTTTAGTTATTATAATAATATTATTGGTTATCACTACAATAATTTATATGATAATCTAGAAATAATATCTAGATTAACCTATTACTATTTTTTGACAGTTTTTGTTTATGGATTGCATAATCCACATGGATGATATCCCTGTGATATTGCATCATCCCTTGAATTGAAAGTAACCAGATGTTCTGGACTGATTTGTTGTGCTGATTTACAGTTTGGATAATGGAATTTATATGAATTACTGTTTCCCAGATATATTAAAGTAGTATTGTTGTTTTGTGAATAATACTGTGAGTAATTAATATTATTATACTGTGAATTATTAGTTGTATTGTACTGTGTAGTATTGGTAGTGTTATTAAATAAGACTATGTCGGATGTTATTGTAGATGCTAAGAGTATGAATGAAATTAATGCTATGACAAATACTATTCCAATTTTTACAAGACTTTTTCTATCATATGTATCATTATATTGATAATCCACCTTATTATACTGTGTTTTATCTTCTTTTAATTTGTTTCCACAATTCAAACAGTATATATTCTTGTCATTGTTTTCTTGTCCACACATTATACACTTCATACTTACAACCAATCATCCATTTTTATTATTATATTATTTTTTAATCTTTTAAAATATTTCTAGACTAAGAATATGATATTTTGAATGTGAAAAAAATATCTATTTTCATAGCGGATGTGATTGATGATATGCTATTGATAATAAGTGATGATTAAATAATGTATTAAAAATGAATTATAATAAGTACTTGGTATAATTTACTAAAAGATATATGCTAATAGAAAACATGAAATATAATTCAACTATCTATCTAAAAAAATCTAAATAGTTATACAAACATAATAATTAATATAATATACTATTTGATTAACATGTTTGAAGCAGATATTCGCGATGATTACAGGCATTTTGGAAATGAACTGAAAAATGCTATTTTATTAATATTAACCCTTATAGATTTAATTTTCATATTTCTATCAATATTTACAACTTTTGGCACAAAAATTGAAAACATCTTTGCAGATTATGATTTTATCGTATGTTTATTATTGTTTATTGATTTAATGTATGAGTTTTATTGTAGTGACAGATCACTTAAGGAGTTCTTCATTAATGACAAGAATATTATCTCATTAATTTCAATATTTCCTTTTGATATATTGTTTAGATACTTTGCAGTATTTAGAATATTACGATTTTTAAGAGTGATAAAAATCGTGAGAGTATGGAATGTGATAAAGGATAGGGATTCATTATATTACTTTATTCATTATCATTCATTCGGAGTATTATTCTTGTTGCTATTGATATATGTTTCTTTATCATCAATATTTTTAATATTGCTGGATGATTCTGTTAATAATCTTAGTGATGCATTCTATTTCATTGTTATTACAGCAACAACAGTGGGTTTTGGTGATATTGTACCTGTAAGTGCTATTGGTAAAGCATTGACCATCATAACAATAATCGTGGGAATTGTATTTGTAGCTATTTTAACAGCTCATTTAACAATGATTTATAATCAGCAAGATTCGTTACAGATTAGAAAAACATTAAGGGATGCATTCACTAGAACAAATAGGGTTGTTACAAGAAACAATAAGGAAATTAAGGAATTGCATAAAAAAATTGACAATCTAGAAAAGGAAAATAAGTTATTGCATGAAAAAATTGATAATATGAATGAAAATATTGAAAAACTAATAGAAAAATGAATATCTATTAATTATCATTCATTATTCTATATTATATTAGTTAATTTATCTTTTCCCTCCACATAATCTTTTT
>SUTR01000084.1 GCA_015062825.1 Methanosphaera stadtmanae | reverse complement strand
AAAGATTATACAACATAAAACACAACATACTCAACGAAATAACAGAAATAGACAACTTCCTAGAAAAACTATCAACACTATTCGAAACAGAACTCATAGCTACAATAAAATAAAAAAAAGTATTAACAAACCATAAAAAAATATAATTATGTCAAGTACTCTACTCTTTTTTTTTTCATCTGTTGATGGTGGGCTTATGCTTTGATTTTTTTTATAATCTCCATTGTGATGGATATCTTTATCGTGATTATATGGAATGTGATGGATATTTTTTTATATTTTTTAGGGAATATAATGGATATAATTATATAGTTTTATATGAATATATTATATTATAAGTAAATTGATTGATTAAACTATAGATTAGGATTGAACTTTTATGCCATCTGATGAGGAAATATTAAATTACATCTATGCTAAACAGTTGGAAATTGAGAATTTGAAGAAGAGTAAACTGAAAAACATTGATAAAAGGAGATTCAAGTTTGAAAAGTTAAAAGAGCACGTAGATAATTTCATAGACAGTGATGATGAATATTATTCTAGATTAATTGTCATGCCAGGACTTAGGGGAATTGGTAAAACCATACTATTGTACCAACTTCATGATTATTTGCTTAATGAAAAATCAATCAATAGGAATAACATTTTTTATTTGGATGTAAATGATTTAATGTTAGCCTACAATAGTAACATCAAAGAGGTAATTGATACTTTTATAGAGCAAATTCATCATACAACAATATCAGCATTAGATCATAAGATATTTCTACTTATAGATGAAGCACATCTAGATGATGACTGGGCAAGCTATTCAAGATTACTGTTTGACAAGTCTAACAATATATTCATTATTTTAACAGGTTCCTCGGCATTAAAATTGAATCAGAATACTGATGCTACACGTCGAATAACAATTGAAGAGTTATTACCTTGTAATTTTAGGGAATATATTCTATTAAATTATGGTATCAATCTAAAGACGGATTTTTTAAGACAAATGATAATTAAGGCAGATAAAAAGAGCATAGAAAAATCCATTGAATGTGAAAAAGAAATTCATGAAATGACACTGCAAATGGGAAATGCCTTAGATTTGGAGTTAAAGAGGTATATCTATACGAAAAGTTATCCCTTCGCATTAAACAATGATGAATTTGAAAGTTATAGATATATTAATAATACGATTGACAGGGTTATACGTGATGACTTGCAGGACTTTAAACACTTCAACAGTATTACAACCACTAAAATATCTCAGCTGATATCATTTTTAGCAACGAAGAGACCTGGAAGTACATCAAAACAGGTATTATCTCAGGCATTAAATCTGGATGTTAAAACCATTACAAAAATCTTTGAAGTATTAGAACAATCCGGATTAATTTTTTCCATACACGCCTATGGATCTTCGGGTAAGATGCTTAAAAAGAAGACTGAACACTTCTTCAGCACACCTTCTATCAAATCTGCATTAAACAATCGAATAAAACGTTATGATTTAAAGGATATTCAATGCTATTCTGTATTGTTGGAGAATATGGTTGCTTCTACAATACATGGCATTTCCATAGATTTACTCTCACCAGTTGGATTGTTTTATGATGCGGAAAAAAGGGGAGTGGATTTCATTATTAAACTTGAAGATAAGACAATACCCTTAGAGGTGGGAATAGGAAATAAGACAAAGAGTCAATTAATTAGATCCATGAATAAGTATAATGCTCAATTAGGTATACTCGTGTCAAATAGAACTTCTCGGATTAAATATGAAAATAATATATTGTATATACCTGTATCGACATTTGCATTAATTTAGACATGAATTTTTAAGATTTTTTTTCATTTTTTTTTTAAAAGTTGTGCTATAAATATTTATATATATTGTACAAATATAGTAATTAGTAGTAATACTTTTAATATTATTTAATAATAACATACTTAAAAAAATGGTTTTGAAGATAATGAAAGAAGAAAATTCAATAAAAATATTCAATGATAAAAAAATAAGGACAAAATGGGATGAAGAATTAGGAGATTATTGGTATTCTAGAATGGATGTTATTTCAGTATTAACTGATAGTAAAAATCCGTCACAATATTGGAGAACACTAAAAAATCGTTTAAATGAAGAATCAGATCAAAGTGTTACAAATTGTAACAAGTTGAAGATGCCTTCTTCTGATGGTAAATCCCGTTTAACTGATGTTAGTTCTACTAATAATTTAATATCTTTATTGGATAATATTAAATCTAAAAATAAGGATGAATTTATTGATTGGTTAAATCGAAGTAGATTAGAAAAATTATATGATGAAAATAATACTACAAATACATTATTATATTATGGAGACGAAGGTGCAGTCTCTATTGAAGTAATAATCGATAAAGAAAACGAAACTATGTGGGCAACACAAAAAACGATTGCTAGCCTTTTTAAAGTGTCAAAACAGAATATTTCGTACCATTTGAAAGATATTTTTGTGACGGGTGAACTTGATGAAAATTCAGTTGTCAAAGAAATTTTGACAACTGCCCAAGATAATAAAAAATATTCAACAAAATTTTATAATCTTGATGTAATAATTTCTGTAGGATACAGAATTAATTCTAAAAATGCTACACAATTTAGGATATGGGCAACTAAAACCTTAAAAGAGTATATTGTTAAAGGTTTTGTATTGGATGATGAGTTACTTAAAAATGGTACAAGATTCGGTAAGGATTACTTTGATGAGTTACTTGAAAAAATTAGAGATATCAGAACTAGTGAAAGAAGATTCTATCAGAAAATAACGGATATCTTTGCTGAATGTAGCTATGATTATGCTCCAAATTCAGAAATTACTAAAAATTTTTATTCAAAGGTACAAAATAAATTGCATTTTGCAATAACTGATGATACTGCTGCTGAATTAATTGATAAACGTGTAAATCATGAAAAAGAATTCATGGGGTTAATCTCGTGGAAGGATTGTCCAAAAGGTAAAATAAGAAAACAGTTGCAAAGAATTATTTAACTAAGGAAGAATTGTCTGAATTAAACAGGATAGTTTCTATGTATTTGGATTATGCAGAAAATCAAGCAGCTAAACATAGGATGATGTCCATGGAAGATTGGGCAGAACGTTTAGATTTGTTTTTAGAATTTAACGAATATGATGTTTTAACGCATAAATGTAAAATTAGGATGGATTTAGCTAAACAAAAGGCTGTTCAAGAATATGAAAAATATAATCCTATACAGGATAAAATGTATAAATCCGATTTTGATTATTTCTTGGAAGAATTTGATGATAAATTTAAAAAAAGAATGACATGGAGTTTTTTTAGATAATTATCAGGTATTATGGGGGCTAAAAAATGTCTAAGGAATCTGAAATATTCTTAATAAATATGTTTAATTATTTTAAAGAAAATAACTCTACGGGAAGATATTTACATTATGAGCCTGAAAAAGAGTTTTCTGAAATATTGGCACCGTTAACTGATTTTTTCAATGAAATGGACTATGTTACTTATGATTCTAAAAAAGCTACAATCACTATGATAACTAAATTAGGTCAGGTATATGCTCTTAAAGAGTTAATATCTTTTAATAATAATTATTCGGATGATATTTGTATTATTGGTGTGGGTAATGAAGTATCATCAGTTAATCATGATGCAGGTGGGGCGGTTATTGAATTTCAAGTAAACATACAGAAATATAAAGAAATTATAGATGAATATGGTTATGATCCTGACTTTGAAGATAATGATAAAGAAGTGGATGATGAATATATTGATAGGATTTTGTCTTTATTTAAATCAAATAAGATTAAAAAGGAGGATATTTAATTATATCTTACTTTTTTAATATTTTCTGTATGTACTTGTCTATCATCTACATCTATAAATTCTACAAATCTTTTTTCAGTATTTATGTAGTAAACTATTCTGTAGTTTCCAACTCGATATCTTTTGCATTTAGGGCATTTTTTACTTTTTAATTGTTTATTTGTTGAATCGAATGGATTTTTGGTCATAATCTTAAAATATATGTTTAGGTCTCAGTTTTTTAGTTTTGTAACGTATTTTTCTATTTAATGTGTATTTTGTGTTTTTTATTAATGGATTATTTATAAATTTTTGTTATTGATTTTATTTGAAAAATTTTTCAGATTCTTTAATAAATTTATGTGCGATTTCAATTTTATTTTTTGCAACTTCTTTGCTATAATCATCTATTTCTCCATAACTTGCATGTTCTCTTATATTTTGTGTTCTAACAAATTCTTTTGCCAATTCTTTATTAAAGTTTTCTTCATTAACAAATATTTTTGTAAATTCATGAATTGTTCCATTATGTGTTTTTGGGTATATTTTTTTGGTAATCAGTAATGCTTTGGCTATTAAAAACATGGAGTAATAAGCTAATGTGATAGAATTACGGTATTTTTTATTGTTATATAATAGTTCACTAGATTCAATGTTGTCTATTGCATTATCTATTAATAGTTTTGTCTCATCCAATAGGAACACCTTCGCTTAGCACATTACTTAAAAATGAAAAATTTTTTGTTTCATTAAATTTTTTTTCAGATATCACATGAGCAGAAATCAGTTGATCTTTAGAAAGTAGTATATTGAATATTTCATCTTTAACCTTTTGTTCTATTTTTTTATTGTCTGATGAAATTATTAATATATCAATATCTGAATCTTCATCATCATCTCCTCGAGCGACAGAACCGAATAATATAACTTGTTTAACGTATTTTGAATTAATTTTTTTTGCAAATTCTTTGGCGATTTCGATACGATTATTCATATAATCACCTATTTGAATGTAATTTGTTTAATTTATTATTTCTTCTTTATTTAATATTTTCTGTAGGTACTTAATCTATCATCTACATCTATAAATTCTACAAATCTTTTTTCAGTATTTATGTAGTAAACTATTCTGTAGTTTCCAACTCGATATCTTTTGCATTTAGGGCATTTTTTACTTTTTAATTGTTTATTTGTTGAATCGAATGGATTTTTTGTTATTATATCTAAACTGTCAATTATCTCTTTATATAGTTTTTTATTTGTTTTTGAGTATTTTGATAGTTTTTTTAAGAATAATTTTGTTGGTTTTTTAGAATATTTCATATTATGCCTTCAGATTCTAATCTTTCTAATTTTTCATCAATATTATCAAAATTTACTTCTATTATGTCACTATAATCTTCGTTTTCTATTTTTTCAATGCATCTATTGTAGTAATCTGCTTGATCATCTTCAAATTCTTCCGTATATGGTTCATTATGTTCCTTTATTAATTTGAAAATAATATCATTGTAAGTGTCTTTTTTGCTACCTATTTCTGATAACATGTCATGTACTTCTTGTGTTACTTTTATTGTTTTCATTGTATTATTTCCCCTTTTTATTATTATTTACATTTTATACTTTTAACTTTATTTTTTCTATTATTTATACTTGGTATACTTATTCTATTATTTCTCATCATTTCTCATTTTTGATTACTTTGTCATTTTGATGTTAGTTCATATATATGTAGTGGTTGATTTTTACTATTTTTGTCTGTTTTTGATTTTTTTTCGATATTTTATAAAAAAAGAGTTTATTCCTCTTTGTCTTCTTGGTGGTTAGCATTTTTTTGTATTACTTTTTTGAGTAAAATCAGTAAAAAAGTATTACTTTTTATCTTGTTTAGTTCGTTATACATAGATATAACGAACTAAAATTCCAAATTTTTCTATCATTTATAAATTTTAAAAAAATTAGGGGTATTTTAGATTCATTTTTCATATGCAACATATACACCAACAAGTTAATTTTTTGATTTTCAGAGGTATATTGCAAGTGTAACTACTTATATTATCTATTTTTCATAATCATAATATAAAAATATATTCGTGGTCATATTTTTAATACATACTCTTGAACTAATTTATGTTAAACAGAAAATATACTTTCTATAAATATTATAATAAATATATAATTTATATTTATTGCATATACATAAAATATTTAGGGTTCTAGAAATATTTACTTTCAGAAAGCATTTGGAAGTCGTTTTTTGTATTAACGCAGCTATGTATGATTA
>SUTR01000083.1 GCA_015062825.1 Methanosphaera stadtmanae | reverse complement strand
TAAAGAAAAAGAAAAACAATTATATAAAGATGAAAAAGAATGGAGAGAACAAAAATATGGAAAACAATAACATTATATGATATAGATTACAATAATTAAAAAGCAAACTATATAAAGTCAAAATTATTTCGTTATCTTAATACTTTAACGAACTCTTGTTTATTTCTTTTATTTTAATTATTTTAAATAGTTTCCCGTCGTTTTTTATTAGTATTACTGGGAAATTATTTTATTATTACATATATTAGGGTGGTTTCCCTTTTTTTACCAGTTGATTTTAAAAACCGTATATTTTTCATTGTTATCTATAGAGTTTTTAATATTTTTTACTTGTTTTTCAATTATTTGAATATATGTTAATTCTTCATTGTCATATTTTATTTTATTGTGTATTTTATCCATTATACTTTTGGTTAGTAGGTATTTTGGTTTTGTTTTTAGTAGATTAGTTCTTTTATCAATGTCTTCTTCGGTTATTTGTTTTCTATTGACTAGGGAAAATACTGTTTTGTCTACTATTTGTTGTCTGAATTCTTCAATAAGATCATATGTTAAACTTTTTCTTTTATTTAAGTCAGAATGTAATAATCCACAATAAGGATCAAGTTTTTCACTTAGAATTATTTTAGTTATTTCAGATACTAATATTGCATAAGCATAGTTTAACATTGCATTTACCACGTCTTTTTCTGGTTTCTGTTCTCTTGTTCTGAAGTTTATTGTTTCAGGAAGTAATATACTTACTGCTTTCCAGTATTTTACTGATGTTATTCCTTCTATTCCTCTGATTTTATTTTTTAACTTATTGATATTTCTATTATCATTCATTTCTATTGTTTCTAATGATTGAATATTGTTTTTTATTTCTTTTCTTAATTTTTTTACTTCTTCATTCTTCTTGTTTTTATTTAAAGTTTTTAATGTGTAATATTGATTATACATTTTAGATTTGATTATTTCTTGTGATATTTTCACTCCTTGATTATTTTCACTTATTTTATATTGTTTTTTTCTTAATAAAATATTATCTTCATGAGGTGTTGTTAAAACGTATTCTATGTTTCCATATTTATTTGTTGCTATTAGAGGAATATTATTTTGTGATATTAATGATAATGCATCAAATGTTACATATCCTTTTGCTAGTATTAGTATGTCGGATATTCTTTTGGAAGATATTCTATAGATTATATTATCTTTTTCTTTAATTATTATTTGATTATTCTTTTTATGTATGGATTTATTGTATCCTTGAATTATTATTTTCATAATATCACATATTTTTCTTCTTTAAAATTGATTTTATTTCCTATTTGGATTATATTTTTATAACAACCTTTACATATCGGTATGAATATGATGTTATCTTTTTCTTTAATTATTTCTTTTAATTCTTTTTTAAGTTCATCAAATTCGGTTTGTGATAATTCACTTAGATGTATATTATTGTCAATTTGTTTGAAGGAGTATGTTATTAAGATGTTATTTATTTTTTCTTGTTGTTGTAAAAATTTAATTTTAGTTATTATTAATAATTTTATAGTATTATATTTCATATAAAATGTATTATTTATTTTGATTTAAAAAGAAAAGGTGGTTAAATAGGTTAATATACTTTTATATCGTATATTTTCCATGAGTTTTTATTTAGATTAGCAAATTTAGTTTGCATGATGATCTGTTTGCATTATATGCATTTCTTGTTCCTGTTGATAGTATTATTGTATAGTTTCCTTTTTTGTAGTTGTCTGGTAAGTTGAATGTTATGTCAATTGTTCCATTTACTGCTTTAAAGTAGATTGTCTTGTTGTTTGATTTTATTGTTAGACCTGAGACTTTTACTGATATGATGTTTTCTCCTACTACTGTATGATTATGTTCATCTAGTATTTTGCCTGTTATATGTATTTGTCTTGTTTTTGATGTGATGTTGTTTAGTTGCATATGTATATTTGTTCTTGTTATGTTGAAATAGGTCTTGTTTTCTATTCGGCCATAGTTACTTCTGCTGAATACTGATGTTACCTTTACTGGCTTAGCGGACCATCCATCGGGTATTGTATAGTTTATTGAGGCCCATCCATTTTTCAGGTATGCTTTTATGTTCTGATTGTTTTTGTCTTTTAATGTTATGCCATTTATTTTAAATATTACATATCCATTATTTACTAGTTTATCATCTATTTTTAGTTTGGCTATGAGTGTTATGTTGTTATCCATTTTTGTAGTGTTTTTGTTGGTTGTTACCATAAAGTCTACTTTTGGCTTGTATGATGCATTGACTATATATGTATATCTTTGTATAAACATTCCATCAGCACTTGTTGGAAGATTGGTTGCTGCTACTGTTTTGGTTGATGTTACTATATTGTCTCGTAGGTATTTAGTGCTTCGTCCTACATATGCACCATTGTCATTTCCTGCATAGAAGTCTATATTGGATGTTGTTTCATTACGTTTGAAGTGGTATGTCATTATATTTCTTCTGTTTACTCCAAATGGATCTTTTAGTGTTATTAGTCTTGATGCTTTTACTGGATCTGTTGTTTTTGTATAGCTTATATAGTTTCCTTTTCTGTAGTATGTTTTACTGTTAGGACATACTATGTATTCTCCAGGATTTAATTTACCAGTATTTATCATTGCTCCATTTCTGTATACTATTGATCCATAGTTTCCATCTGGTGCTTTTATGATGAAATGTCCTAATCCTAGTTGTCTTTGTAGATTTGCAATGTAGTTTAAGTCTGTTCTTGTTATTGTTTTTGACTTAATTATTGAAAGAGCTCTTGATTCTATGAGTTTATTGACTCGTGCATTATCTGCCCCTCCATTTCCAGCCATCCATCCATCTTTACTTACAAGTACATGGAAGAAGTAGCTTCCGGAGGTCTTATATTGTCTTATATATGATGAATTGTTTGAGACATATATGTTTATTGTTGAACCAGTTGAATCTCTTCTGAATGAGAGTACTGCTTCATTTTCTGATACCTGCATTATAACTGTTGAACAGTCCCCAGTATTATTTATATCATCTATTTCATCATCTGTTAGAAATTTCTCATCAGCAGCTGTTTTCTTATTGTTGGAAATATCATTTTCTTGCTTGTCTATTTTTACAATTTTATTGCCTGATTTTTCTTTATCAGATATTTGATTAAATACTTCTTGATCTAAATTGTTTGTTATCTCTGTTTTTTCAATAATACTACTGTCATGACTATTATTTTGACTTGCATAGGCAACTGACATAAGCATCAACACTAATATCAACAACAGAGTCGACTTATATATCTTCATGTGAATTCACCCTATTTAAAAAATAAATTAATTAATATTTTCAAATCATAAAAATAGTTTATTAAATGTAGTATATAAAGATTACCTCATAGATTATTTGTAGTTTAATAATTAAACTATTTTAAATATAATATACTGAATGTTACATGAGATTGAAACTGTAGCATATAATATTAACCATTTATATAAAAATATGATTATTTTACTCTATTAATAAAGTAAGATTATATATGTAAGAATAAGTATATAAAATAGAACATGTTAATTAATATTATTAAATTCTCAAAATCGAGGTATTTTTTACAAATAATATAATATTTGTTGAAGAATGTATTTTTCAGAATGTGTATATATTGTTATACATAATTTGATATGGAAGAAAAAAATCTATTTGATAAGTTTTTTGTATGATTTTTACCATCAAAAATTTTACTTCGTTATAGAGTGGTATAGCGAAGTAAAAAATAAAATTTTAGAATCAAGATAAACTATGAAAAAACCCCCTGAAAACAACAAAAATAACACACGACATATAGACCAAGCATACTCAAAAACACAAAGTATGAAAAAACTGAAAAAATGAAGAAAAAATGAGTAATACTTTTACAAAAGTAATAAGTAATACAACAAAAAGTATTAATAAAAACAGGTGAATAATTAACAGTTACTCCAAGAATTTATTAAAAAAATAAAATAACAATTCAAACCAGAGTGTTGCTCTAATAATTAAATTATTATCTTCAGAATCTATTGATTATCAGTAATATATTATATAAATCATATAATTTCTTCTGTGAAAATAGTTTAACAAAAATTATTGAAATAAGATTTGAATTATTTAATAGAACACAACTTTGTTTATAAAGAAAAGAAGGATAATAAATTAATATTTCATATTAATTAAAGTGCCACTTTACGGCACTCCCCAAACACCATTATGGCACCCACAAAATAAACAAAACAACAACAATAAAACACACAAAAAACACAAAAAACACCAAAATAATAACACCCACAAACAATAAAAAACAAACGTGCCATTACATGGCACTCCCCAAACACCATTATGGCACCCACAAAATAAACAAAAACAACAACAATAAAACACACAAAAATAGAACTAATTATAGACACAACCACATTCACACCAGGACAAAACACGACAATACAAGCAGGAATATACTTCGATAGAGAAATACTAACCAACATCACCAAAGGAAAAATAGCATTCAAAGTAAATTGTAAAACAGTTGAAGATGCTAATGGTAAAGTAATCTATGCTAAAGTAGTAAATGGACAGGTAAGTGTAGACTACACCATACCAGAATCATACAAGGCAGGAAATTACACAATAACTGCTACATATATTGGTACAGATTATATCCAGCTAACAAGTGAAACTACAATTAATATAGTTAATTAATTGTAAAAATCTATTCTAATTGTAAGTTATTTCATGATAACTTATACATATTCTCTTTTTTTTATAATATGGATAGTTATTCAAAGAAAAAGATATATTTTACATTTTATTAATTTATTGAAATATTATTCTGATTATATTAAATTTACTTATCATAGCTTTTTTTAAATCAATATTCTATAGAATACTTTTGTTTTAATCCTCAATTAACAAGTATATTAAATTTTCAGAATGTATCTGCAAGATTATATAAGACATAAAACATAAATAGTTAAAAGATCAAATATTATTCACAGTATAAAGATAATGAGCATAACAAATATTAGGTTGTGGTAAATTATGAATAATGATGTGGTTTCTTCAAGTTTAACTCGGAATTTTTTTGTCCTTAATCATTCATTGAATCTGATAAAACGACCATTGAATGTAAATAATTTCAGTACGGATGAGATACTTTACACAAATAATTTAGATCTTAATATAGCTAATTATAAAAAATATTATCCTACTATACTGGAATCATTAGAAAATGATGAATCATGCAGTGATGATTTATACTATGATTTCTATGAAATCAATTCCATGTCAATGTATATTTACAATATAATAGAAGAGAATATGAATGAAAACATGTATCTCGGTACAAATCTAAACCTAAATTATTTAAATAAATTATTACTATTTATAGAAGAATTATTGAATTATTTTCACCAGATTTTAGATAAAAAAATATTGTTAATAAATAACATTATCGATAAAACCGATTTTGATAAAGAATATCAAGAATATTCACTAAATTTAAGCAAACAAAGAAGTTATTATTTAGAACATATTAAAAAAACAAAAAACAGTGGATTAAGTGAAGACATTAAAGAGTTATGGAGTATGAAACTATGAATAAAGACAATTTTTGCTTAGACACCAATACCATAATTTCATACCTATTTTTGTTTGAACCACAATATAACTTGATAAATAAATTCATATCAAATAATCCAAACGATAATTATTATTATACTGAAAATATTCTAAGAGAATCAGAAAAAATATTTATAGAAAAGTATAATTCAATTAGATCAATTCTATTAGACTTCAACAAATACTTAAATTCACAGCATAATTCATATAATACATTTGAATATTTTTTAAATCAATTTATAACCTCCAATAAAAAAACATATACATTTAATGGAAAAATTTATACAAAACAAGATATTCGAAAAATATTAACCATAATGTGGTATAATATGAGTACTGATGAAAGTATTGATGGATTTGAACTTCAAAAATACATTTCTAGTTACTTATCAAAATTAATAAATGAAATCTGGACATTTAAAGAAAACTTCTTTAATAACTTAATATTTATCCCAGCCCATAAATACAATTACTCAGAAATTATAAAAACATTAAAAGAAAATAACTCCCATCATGAAGATAATATGATAATATTAGACCTTTATGAGTACTATTTAAATAAAAATATCAAATTCATACTAATTACTTTTGATAAAAATTTTTATAACGCAATACAGAAATC
>SUTR01000082.1 GCA_015062825.1 Methanosphaera stadtmanae | reverse complement strand
CGTAGTCTTGGATTAATTGCTTAGTCCAAGAAAACGTCCGCACCCTCAGTGGGTCAATTCTACTTGACAATCAACAAGTATCAACAGAATGGCCTAAAAGTTTTGCTCTTTCTGTTACTGGTAACCCCATCGGTATAAATACATATGAGTTCAATGCCATTCTAAATGCGTGATTATTGCTTAAGCGCAATCCTAATCCGGAAGTTCCCCTAGTTGAATTACCTTTGCAGAGATTATAAAGGGATGATGAATATGATTTCGTTGTTGTCCATTCGCCATTTATCCTAGCAAATACCCATTCCGTTTTTATTCCTAATGTTGCTTGTCTATTCTTTAAT
Organism: Methanosphaera stadtmanae; assembly: GCA_015062825.1. Lineage (GTDB taxonomy): Archaea > Methanobacteriota > Methanobacteria > Methanobacteriales > Methanobacteriaceae > Methanosphaera > Methanosphaera stadtmanae_A. Next base: position 5,987 of record SUTR01000082.1, on the reverse strand, counting down.
TCAGTAAGAATCATCCTAACATTATTTGTTAAGGGGATATATCGCCCATTTTGGCTAATGCCTTTTTCATTTTTTGTTGTAGGGTTGTAGTAGTAGACCTTCTTTCCATCGCGCATTTCATCATTCTGCTGTGAATGAATATGGATTCGGTCATTATAAATATCAGACCATTTAAGCGATGGAATTTCGCCTTCTCTAACACCTGTTTCAATTGAAAAGAGAATAGCATATCCATTTACGTCATATTTAGAGTTATTTATGCGTTCTCTTATAGTTTTTTTGATTAATTCAATTTCAAAAGGTTGAAAAGCTTTATCCTCAGGATTCTTATAATTATCTATACAATTTTTATTGAAGATTCGATTTTTGTGTGGAACTGGATTGATAGGGATATACTGATGGTCAAGGTCAGTAGCATATTCAAATACTAGATTTAACACACCTTTAAATTTATAGAAACTTTTTTTTGAAATATGCTGTTCCTGTATAACTTTTTGAATATATTCTTTCAGAAAAGAATGTGTAATTTTTCGAATATCTCTCTTTCCAAAATCATCATCTATAAAACGCTTATATGAAAAATGATAATCTCGGATGGTTTTTTCTTTGGGCGCCTCTGTTTTGATTTTCTCATCAATTGCTGATAGAAACATTGCTCTAAAGGAATAATCTATACTTCCTGTATAATAGTAATTGTATAGCTTTTCAATTAATGTCTCTTTTGTTACTCCTTTCATTCTCTTATTGCCATCTGGTAGTCTTGTATAATAATAATCCAAGGGGTCACCGTCAGTTGCGACATGATGGCTTATTGCATTTTTGTGATGCAGATTAACGTAATCTATTTTTTTCATAAGTTTAATTACCTCATCAGCATCTACATATTCGATTGTTTTGATTATAGCATTCACGTCGAATACTGGCGATTTATTTCTTTCCATACTTATGTAGAATAAAAGGGGAGATGAATCTCTCCCCTTTACATGAATATCAGTTTACGGTTGCATTTAAGGAAATTTCTAAGTCATCGTTATGAATATTAAACCCTTTTATGCGGATTCCATCTTGATTGATAAAAACACCTTTTGCGTCGTTTGGTATTAGTTTTGCTGCATCGGTACTGTCCAAAATAATCCTTGATAGTACTTCATTAGAACGGCCGCAGAGTCTGTAAGTCATGTTGCTTTTAATTTGTCCGCTTAATACATCTGCGTCAGGTCTTTGAGTTGCTAGAATAAGATGTATTCCTACAGCTCTTCCTAATCTAGCTATTTTAGAAATATGTCCTTCAATTTCTTTTATGATTGCTTTTTCGTCTTTGTCCATCCCAGTAGTATCAAGAAGTTCTGCTAATTCATCACATGCAAAAATAATTCTGTCTATTTTACCTTCTATAAATTGATTGAATGAATCAATATCTTTACAGCTGTATTTAGAGAACAAAGCTAATCTATTATCTAATTCATCGGTGATTAATTTTAGGTGATTTAAAACACTCTTTCGATTAGTGAGGAAAGTAGAGTTGTTTCTCCAAGAATCTGAATAATCGACTCCAAGTTTAAAGTCTGCAATATAAACTTGGTATTCTTTTGCAATACATTGTAGAATTAGTTGCTTAAGAAGTACTGTTTTTCCAGAACCAGTCATACCACCGATTAATATGTGTGCGTATGTATTCAAGTCACAGTAGAGGTTACCGCCCACTGTTTGTCCTATAATTAAATCGCTATCAATAGGCATATAGGCTGAACTCCATGCTATTGGTTTGTCCCAGTTATATTTTCCTGAGTAACCTTTAATAATGATTATTGCATCGGATTTTCCTGTTGTAATTTCAGAAATAGTTACATTTAGTACATTCTCAAGTTTTAATATGTTATCTTCCCAGATATCATATGGAATTCCAGAACTATGAAATGTTAATGTAACTGAGTGTTTATTATTGTTTTTTTTCATTAAAATAGGATAGGCGTCCACTTTATTTTTGAAATCTATTTTTTCGAAGGCCTTTTTGCAATGAATGTTTTGTATTCCATAACCAAATATGAATACAATTAATGCGTTTAACAACATCCAAATAGTTATAATTCTTCCTTTTAGACTTATTTCATCGATGGTACTAACAACATCTGATGAATTGTATATAAGAATTGTTATAACTAGATATGCAGAATTCATTATCAGGTAATACTTTAGTAGTTGAAGGTTATGAGCCAATAAATCTATAAAAGAATGAATTCTAACTCTTATGGAATGGAATGTATTTATTGTATCTTGCGGAATCATTTATTAGTTCCTCCTTTTTTATAAGCAATTGATTGTTAGGTGCAATTTGATGAATGATTGTATCAATTCTTCGTAGAAAAGCATCCCATGTTTTTCTATCATTCATGTATTCATAATGGTATTGTTCCATTAAGGATAGATTTGATATTAAATATACGTGAGTGTAGCAAGCTACACGATCACTATATCTTGCAGGGAGCATTAGTGGATATCTGTCCAGATAACTAAGCATATCTGGAAGAGGAATTTGCGAATGAAACTCTTCAAAGACAAGCACGTTTTGCCCATGATATGAGTCAAAGTTGACTTTATCGCCTTTGTAATTGGTGATTCTACAGATATCTATAGGACTGTATTTTTCATATAATGACCGCGTTTTTCCTGTTCCAGTATCGCCATATAGGTATGTTACTGTAATATCTCTATTTTCCTTTGAGAATTTTTCAGACAGAAGTGTCTCTCTAAGTACATCAATATCTTTTACCTTGAATCCAAATTTTGGATTATTTTTTATAATTTCTGCTGTAGTATCTCCATTTTCAATTGATGATAAGAGTTGTGTCATTAATGGTGCTTTTTCTGATTGTTCAGTGGGCATTATGCCATGTTCTTCGAATGTTCCTTCGATGGATGTTTCTGACTTCATCGACTCTTTCCATTTTCCAATTTTAGCAACATAGTCCTTGTTTTCTTGACATGTTCCGTATGCTTTGTCTATGTGTGCTGTAGGAAATTTGTTTTTTATTGTTCCAAAACGGATAGGAGATTGGCGGTATAGAAAAATATGAGTATGTTTTGTTCCTGTCGTGGCAATTTCATCGCTCATGCAGTAATAATCTAGTATTAAATCAGTACATACGTTATTAATGAAGTCATGATTGATACCTTGTTCTTGAGGATTGTTAATGGTTAGCAAATACTTGCGGCTTTGAGAACCCTCTATCATAAGACCTCCTTTATTTTGTGCTACATGCTACATACATGCCAAAGGGTAATACTACCCTTTGGCATGTTGGAGAGCGAAGAGTCCTAAGGGACTCTCGCTTCTCCAAAGCTATGAGTTGTTTTTTACTTTTATTCCTGTTGCTGTTGCCCCTACTTCATAAGTTCCTGCGCGCCAGTAGATGAATATATTAAGTCCCTCAAAGGAAATATCCGCATATTCATCAGGTTTCTCTATTAACTGATTTCCTTCGATTTTCACGCCAAGTTTATCGAACTCCATCTCAGGTAGAACAACAACGTATCTATAGCCCTCAATTTCATTTGTGCGCTGGCCATTCTCATATTTATAACAAGGAGTAACATCAACAAGTAGCATCTTTTTCCCGATGCAAGAGGCGTTTAGTTTTAAATTTGTTATCTTCATAATTTTGTTCCTTTCAAAATTGATTTTTGTTCTGTCGACTAGAACTAATTGAATAATATCAACCACAACAAATGACGAACATACTTAAAATTAGGTATTGACTTTTTCAAAAAAACTGGAAAACAAAAAGGACTCAATTTGAGTCCTTTAGTCACATAAATATTAAATTTAATTTTTCTTTTTCTGTATTATCTAATATTTTATCTTTAATATCAATTCGCTCTTTAATACTCATACCTTTAATAGCTTCATTACTATAGAATCGTTGTAAAAAAACCATCAACATATCATACTCAATGTTGAGGAATGGTATTCCTGATGCCTCTAAGAGGAGAAGTGCATCATAGTAATTATCTATTATTCCAATTGCAATAATTACCGCGTGGTAAATTGATAAATGGTTTTTATCTCCCTTTAAGATACTGAAAACATACTCCACTGATTCGCGAAAATAAAACTCAAAATCATCTAGGAAACAGTTCATTGGTTTATTCCCATAGTGACTTTTTAAAATGATTCTTGAAATGTATGCTAGTTCATTTTTGTATTTATCTCTACTTTTTAGTTTCAGTTCCTTTGCGATTATTTGTAACTCCATTTTGTGAGTATTATATTTAACCCAAGAGAATTCTTGCATCGGCAAGAATAAATAGTTTTTTATTTGGTATCAAATAATTTACAAGACATTGAAAAATATTTTTTTTAATTAATTCTGATTGAAAAATATTAATCATACTAATCACCTCCTTGATAATAGTTAAAACCAATAATATAACTTTAACGATACCATTAAACTTTTCGGGAATAGTATTTTTTCTCCAATTAATAAATGCGAAATTTGGACAGAATTGCCCTGTTTGAAAAGAGAGTCTATAGTTCTTTAAACTATTTGATACAGTGATTATAGCAAAAACTGCTTGTTAATCAATACTTTATTTTAAATTCTGTATAGCGAACTCGAGGCATTGAATCACAACTTTATTTAAAGATGTATTATTATCTTTTGCTTCAGATTCTAAACGCTCGATTATTTCGTCTGGAAGTCTAAAAGTCTTATTTGTATATGAAGTATATTCTTTCTTTATTTCTAACATAATTTAATCTCCTACATTTATAACTATTTTATTTTGTTATTAACACGGAATATATATTAGAAATATATGATAAGTATAATATAAATATCTTGTATGGAACACATGAATAAAGTATATTATGTTAGGCAATATATTTATTTACTGGAGGGAATGACAGCATGAAGAGATTTATTTTAAAAAATAAACTAGGCAAAGGAGTTATTATTGGAACGATATTATTAATTATAGCGGCAATACTCCTAATTAAGATTAATTCTAGACCAAATGAAAAATTAATAAAAAATGATATCATTAGTTCTGATTTTTGCGTAGATAACTCGTTAGAAATTGACAATTATGAAATTACTCTTAGCCAAAAGAGCGGAAAAAAATGTTATTACAATATTCATACTACACTAAATAATAGCTATGAATCAGTTGATACAGATTTCGAGTTGGTGTATTCAAAATATGACCAAGGATGGAATTTAATAGCTATCCAAAATAAAAACAATGAATGGACTTTAACTGGACATATACCTGAAGATAAATTATGTCCTATGATAGAAGAAGCTAGTTCAAAGATTCATGTGGCAACTCATGAAGCAGGAAACAACATGGAAGCTTATACTGAAAGTTTTGAAATTATTTCTTACGAAGAGGATATTGATAAACAAACTATAATAGTTAATTACAAATCAATTATAGATGGTGATTATGGTGTCTCGAATGAAATATTTACAGAAACTTTTTCTTATGTAGAAGGAAATCTAATTAGTAATAATGTTGTATTAGAAGATTATTCTTTTGATATAAACACTGACGCTTTTATAAATAAAAAGGTTTCAAGTGGTTATTATTCATCTCTAAAAGTTAAAAAAATTGTAAAAGACAATTCCGGTGTATATGTCATATTTGATTATCATGGCAAAACATACACTAGAAAAGGTAGTTTAGAATATAATTCGAATCCATACTATATATTTAAGATTACGAAAGAAAGTGAATTGGAGATTGACCCATGTTTTGCTCGTTGGTGGAAATAGATTCCGTTTATGATTCCTTATTTATAATCGATTATGTAGATGCCTTATTTTATCGTATTTTTTGCAGGTAGAGATTTATTCAAGTCCCATTTCCTGCAGCTTAGCCTCAGTTTTTACTGAGGCTTTTTTAATACAAAAAACGAGCGACACCAATTCGAAATCAACCGATTCCTAACTGGTGCCGCCCCTTAACATCGATCCCAATGGACTATA
>SUTR01000003.1 GCA_015062825.1 Methanosphaera stadtmanae | reverse complement strand
ACATAACAAGGTCAATAATACAACATTGTTGTATTATACTGATTTATAAAGGAGAAGAGAATTGCTTGTCGCACTTATCTGTTAATGTTACATTGCTTGTGACATTTGATGTGTAAACTGAACCAATCATATTCAATCCATTTCCTGGTTGAATTAGTGATGCTAATAGAATTGCTATGCATACTGCTATTAAGGTTGTTCCAAGATATAGAATTATGATTTCTATAGTGATGTTACCAATTTTTTTAGTGTTGATTATGGATGCTGTTCCAACTACTATAGAACAGAATACTAATGGAACAACCAACATTTTCATTAAATTTATGAATGCTGTGGATCCAAAGTAGAAGATATTATCTATTAGGATGGTGTTCTTAAAAAATGATTCCGGAACCCAAAGATTTAATATCATTCCTACCAGGAAACCTAATATCATAGCAATAAAAATAAAATTGTTAATGTTGATTTGTCTTATTTTATTTAACATATGATTATTTCCTTATAGAATTGTATTTTACAAATCATTTGATTTGTTTTATTTGTGTATTGTATTGACTGCTTGTGATTATCCACCATATATTACTTTAATAATCTCGATTTCATCATTGTCATTTATTTCTTCATCTTCAGTGACGGTTGTCCCATTTTGTTTAATCACTACTGTTTCAGTTGGAATATTTTCTTTTTTTAGTATATCTTCGATTTTAGTATTTTCAGCATATTCAATTTCCTTAACTTTATCTTTGTTAATTAATTTTATAGTCATATTATTGCTCCTTTTTTTTATTAAATATTTAATTAAATGTTTTTATTTATTTTCAGATTGTCTGTTAATTATTTGTATAAACAAATATTTTATTTGAGGAATTATTATGATTATCATGTCTTTTTCCAATGCAAGATCATAACAATTGTTATATAATGACATGGGAGTATTAAAAAAACAATATAAACAATACATAATTCCTAAATAAAAAATAATCAAGTTTAAAGTCTAAATGAACCATCAAGCAATGCTTCTTTAAGATCTTCTGCTATTTCAAGTCCCCGCTTTTTATCAGATTGTCTGCAGGTTACTGGAATTGTTTTATTTTCACCATTAACATCAAGCGTGACATTACCTAAATTCATTATAGGAACTTGACCAGGACATGATGTAGTACATATTCCACAACCATAACACAAATCTTCAACGATTTCCTTATTCTTTAGAAATGCATTAGTTGGACAGTTATTTTCAGCAATACAATTATTGCAGTCAAGACATTTACTTAAATCAGTTTCTGGTCTTAAATCAGTGTTTTCCCATAGCGAATAATCTGTTGTTCCTAAAGGCAGATGTCTTCCATGAATATCACATATAGGCAATGGAATATCCTTATTTAATATCTTAAGATTTTCCAATATTTCCTCATTCAAAACAGGAATAGGAATTGCAACCGAATCAAATATTTCAGGACCCATACCTGTCTTGAATCCCCCAATATAATATGATTTCATTTCTTTAATATCAGCAGTCAATAAAAGATTAGGCTTTTGTTTATTGCTACGAGTTCCATTATCTATTATTACTCCATGAGCACCATTGATTAAGATTTTAGTTCCTTTTTTGATTATTTCCTGTTTTGGATCATTTGCCAAAGGATTGATATCACCACATCCACTGAATGAGAATTCATTGAATGGTCCGCCCATAGCAATGGCGTTAAATATTGATTTTTGATTGTCAGACTCAGGATTTGTAAATGAGTTATAATTTTTAAATGCCATACGAGTACCTATGAGCCTTGCCGTTTGTAAATCATCTAAAGTTACAATGGTATTGAATTCTTTACCTTCAATATCTATTACTTTAATTTCTACTGGTTTACCATCAAGCAAATCCTTTAGTAAAAATCCCCCACCATAATCTTTTATTGTTTGACTATGATTTGTTCCATATAAAAAGACATCAATACTTCCTAGAAGTTCATTTGGACATGGACCGGGATATGCTGGAATTCCATTAATATAGACTTCCCTAGCTTTGTTAAATTTTCCGGGTTTACTTACAGGTATATGGAATAATGCAGTGGTTCCACTCATCACACCACTTGTTCCGCAAGTAACAACATCCACATCATCAAGTGTTATTTCTTCACCATCATTTAACTTTGTTTTAAGTTCATCTGCAGTAAGTACTATAGCACTATCAGAATCTAATTTTTCCTGTATCTGCTCTATAGTTTTAGCCATATATTACTCCTCTATATTTTTTTTCTATTTTTTTATACACCTATTAAAAGTTTTCAGCCCGATATTCCTATTATATAACAATTGTTATATTAATAGTTTTTTATTCTTAATTCAAAAAAAATAAAGTGAAAAAAAGTAGGTATGTAAAATTAGGAATTATATATCTTTTCGTTTAATACATCCCAGAATTTGATTGAATTTATTTACAAATTCATTTGAAGGAGGCATGGATATTTTACCATTTTTTTGAATTTTAATATCATTATAATAAAGATTTTCTTCAAGTTTTATGATGCCATCCAAATAGGACTTGCTTTCAAGTTTTTCCTTAGTCTTCAGAAGATCTATATTATATGGCAATTGATAATAGTAATCGCCATCATCATCAATGCTTTCTATGAGCTTTGTTTTCTCATATCCTGTTATATCCAGGAATACCTTTTTAAATCCAATATTCTGAATTTTATTACGTAACTTAATCAATAGTTCTTCATCCAGAATATCCAACGGATTGTCTACAGTTATCATAGCATTGAAGTCATCAAATCGTACACGTATATTTTCCTGCTCAACGTTGGACCTGACAAATGCTTCTGCATCATGAATCATTTTCAACCTTTCACTATCAACTTTCTGATTGGTTTTTATACGTGTTGCCAAGCAGGTAGTGTCAAATGAATATTCCAGATTGAAATATTGTATCATGTCAAATACATCATCCTTGGTAATGCCACATTCTACAAGGGGACTTGTCATATTAAACATATCCAGCACCAGTATTCCAGGCCTATCCTCAAGAAGATCAGTTATATTTGTACCTTCAAGGAAGTATTCATACTCCTGGAATTCAGGCAACTGTTGAATGTTATAATACATTAGCTTACGACATTCATAACATCTTTCTTTCCCATTGTTTTGAAATATTTCATCTGTTAAAAAGTCTAAGTTGATTACTTTATGTTTCAAATTGAATTTGGCTGCCTGTTTTTTAGTGTATTCGATAAATTCATCCGACATCATATTGTTATTGATAGTAACCAATAAAGAATCAGGACTGACCTTTGATAATATGTATGCTATTAATGTACTATCAGAACCAGCACTAAATCCAAGTACTGATTTTTTATTTCGTAAATAATTTTTTAATCTTTTAATTTTGTCTTCTAATTCCATTTTAATCATTTAAAAATAATTTATTAGTTTTTTTTATATTAACTGTTTTTCCTATTTCCCGATTATTTTTCATATTTGAATTTTCATAATATATTAAGTTAACGGAAAAGCGTGCTTAATAAAAAAAAGACTTATAAGGGGAACATTTATATACTACCTTTGATTAATAGTATACCTAGATAACAATGTTATATAACAATTGTTATCTTATATGGAAATTAATGGAAAAGTAAATTTTCGTAAACTCTGTCATAGTATCTTAATAAGTTTAAGTAAAAAAAATTGCTAAAATTTGTTAATTACTTTGTAAATTAAAACCGTTTTACCCTCATAAAGCGATCTTATATAAATACTATTTTTGACAGCCTTTGACACATAGGTTATTATATCTAACAAAACGTTAGAATTACAGTAATTTAAAACATGATACTGATATATTTAATATTCTAAAAGATATCATAATTTGATTACAAAAAAAGTTCGCTTAAAAATAATATTTCATTTACTCATTAAACATTATTATATAACTTGCATATTCTTTAAAGTGTTAAATATATTCAAATATTATGTTTTTATTGGAAAAAAGATTTCATTCCTTAAAACTTTCCATAAGATTAATTCATAATCAATAAAAGTTAAAAACTTACATTTAATAAGGAGTTAGAAATATGAATCCAAAAGGAAATCATAATAATCAATGTAATCACAAAGAACATGGCACATTCAAAATAGGCTCATGTAAAAGAAAAAAAATTAAACAAATATTAGGAGTAGATCTTGATAATAAACCCGAAGCTCAGCCAATAGATTTGGATAAAATTACAAGCCCCAATCGTGAGCAGAGAGCACATGGAACAAATATCTACTATGGTAAAGCATCAGATTTACTAAAGGATGCTGTAAATCAAAATGTAACAATGGATGAAAGAAGATTTCAACAATCAGGTGGCTGTGTATTAAACTTCTATTTAGCAGTACGTGTAAGTACCATAAGAGATGCAGTAGTGATATTCAATGCACCAGTAGGATGTTCTTCATCAGCATTAGGTTACAGAGAATTGTTCAGAGGAGTTCCGGAAGCTTTGGGAAGACCAGCAGAATATAAGTTGAATTGGATGACAACAAACTTACAACAAGATGATGTGGTATATGGTGCTGGTGAAAAATTAAGAGATACAATAATTGAAGCACAGGAAAGATACAATCCTAAAGCAATATTCATTCTTACATCATGTACAACAGGAATTATAGGAGAGGATATAGAAGGAGTAGTAGATGATATACAGCCAGAAATAGATGCAACAATCGTACCAGTACATTGTGAAGGTATACGAAGTAGACTCGTTCAAACTGGATACGATGCATTTTGGCATGCAGTACTTAAATATCTTGTAAAAAAACCTGAGAAAAAACAAAAAGATCTTGTGAATGTAGCAAGTATGTTATCATACACATGGCAGGACAGACTAGAAATAGAAAGATTACTTGGAAAAATAGGCTTAAAAGTAAATTTCATACCCGAATTTGCCACGGTAGAACAATTTGAAAAGTTATCTGAAGCAGCAGTAACAGCACCAATATGTCCAACATATACCGATTATTTATCCAGAGGATTAGAAGAAAAATTTGGCGTACCTTACTTCTTATATCCAACACCAACAGGATTTGAAAATACTGATGGATGGTTAAGAGAAATTGGTAAATACACAGGAAAAGAAGAGGAAGTAGAAGAATTAATTAAAGAAGAAAGAGCCAAATGGGAACCAAAATTAAATTCAATCCGAAATGAATTCATCAACATATCCAATACCCGTAAGAATGGTGAAAAATTACAGGTATTAGGAGCATTAGGACAGGGAAGATTAGTATCCCAAATGCCATACTTTGATGAATTGGGATTAGATACACCTGCTGCAATGGCACAAGATTTTGATGAACTGATCATAGATGAACTGGCAGATATCATAGAAAGAAATGGAGACTTTAATTTAATGGTTAATACATTCCAAGCAGCCGAACAAGCAAATGTAACGGCATCATTAAAACCAGACCTAACATTAACATGTCCATTCCAGGGAGGAAGCTGGAAACGTGATACTCAAGTTACAAGAATACATTCATTAAGAGGAGACCCTGCACCTGAAAGTGCACAATCAGGTTATTCAGGAGCAGTGGCATTCGGAGAATTTTTATTAAGAGCATTCCAAAACAAAGCATATCAAAAAACTTTATCTGAGAAAACCAAGCCCGCTTACAAGGATTGGTGGTACGAACAAGAAGATCCATTGTATTTCCTAGATAAAGAACTAGATGATGATTATGCTCTTTCAAAGTAGGTGATAGATATGTCAGAAAATTATGAAAAAATACAAAAAGAGTTTTTCAATCAACCTACCATTGAATCAAATGTAGATAATCTAGAACAAAATTCTGTAGAAGCACCACGATATGGATGTGCATTAGCTGGAGTATATGCAACAGTACTGGGATTGAAAAATGCTGTGCCAATATTACACTCCGGAGCAGGATGTGGAGTGGGAAATCTATTTGGAACACTATATGCCGGTGGAGAATCATGTGGAGTAAATGAAGGAGGAACTGCAACTCCTTGTTCATGTCTAGTAGAAGAACATGTAATACTTGGAGGAGAAGATAAATTAAATAATCTGGTTGACTCCACAATACAACTGTTTAACAGCAACTTTTATGTAGTTATATCAGGATGTGTACCATCACTTATCGGTGATGATGTTGACAGTATAGTTGAATATTATGAAGATGAACATCCAATAATACATGTAAATGCTCCTGGATTTAAAGCTCATTCACTTGAAGGACATAATTTATTCTGGGATGCCGTTATAGACAGTAACTTATTAGAAACACAGGAAATTGAAAAAGGTACTGTGAATATATTTGGAGTAGTTCCTTATAATCATGTTTTCTGGAAAGGAGATCTGTATGAATTGAAGAAATTATTTGCATCTATTGGAATTAAGGCAAATGTAATATTTGGTGATGGTGACGGATTGGAAAATATTAAAAACATACCTAAAGCTGAATATAACATAGTTTTAAATCCATGGATTGGAGTAAGAGCAGCCGAAAAATTAAAAGAAAAATTTGGAACACCCTTCATCACATTCCCAGGTGTTCCTGTTGGAGCAAAACAAACATCATCCCTATTATATAGAGTTGCTGAAAAGTTAAACATTAACAAAGATATCGTGAATGATTTTATAACAGAAAAGGAAGAATGGTTTTATAGATTTGCAGAATATCCTGGAGATGCATTAATATTATGTAGACCAAACCAGTATTTTGCAGTTGTAGCTGATACAGCATATGCTATAAGCTATACAAAATTCCTGACTAATGAAATTGGTTATCTTCCAGATATTGTTCAAATAACAGACAATCCACCACTGGAAGTAAGACAGAAAATCATTGATGAAATAAATAATTCATTGGAATCAACAATTAAACCAGACATAATCTTTGAAGCAGATACATATAAGATTAGAAATAATTTAAACAACAGACCATTTGCATTCCTACTGTCAAGTTCTCTAGAACAGCCAACAGCACTTGAAGAATGGGGTGCATGTCATGTAAGCGCATCATTCCCAATATATGGAAATGCAGTACTGGTAAATCATTATGGTGGATATTATGGAGGATTAACATTACTTGAAGATCTGGTATCCACATTCGTAGGACCATTATAATTAATTAAATGAAAGGAAGGTGAAAAAGTGAGTAAACCAAAACAAATAGCAATATATGGAAAGGGAGGTATAGGAAAATCTACTACAACATCAAATTTATCCGCAGCATTATCAGATTTGGGTTATAATGTAATGCAGGTAGGATGTGATCCTAAAAACGATTCAACAACAACACTAAGAAAGGGTAAAACAATCCCTACAGTTCTTGACACAATCAGAAACAAAACAGGAAATCTTGATAATATAGTATATGAAGGATATAATGGCATACATTGTATCGAAGCAGGCGGACCTGAACCGGGAGTAGGCTGTGCAGGTCGTGGAATAATAGCTGCAATAGAATTATTGGATTCCAACGGCATAATCGATGACTACAATCCAGACATCATCATATATGACGTACTTGGTGATGTAGTATGTGGTGGATTTGCAATGCCTATTAGAAAAGGTGTAGCCCAACAGGTATATACCGTAACTTCATCGGATTACATGGCAATTTATGCAGCCAATAACCTATTCAAAGGAATATTAAAGTATTCCAACAAGGGTGGAGCACTTCTTGGAGGAGTAATAGGAAATTCCATAAAAAATTCAACACAGGAAGATATGATAAATGACTTTACCCAAAAGACAGATACTGAAGTCATAAGCTTCGTACCACGTTCCCCTACAGTTACACGTTGTGAACTTGATGGAGTAACAACAATTGAAGGAGCACCAGACTCAGAACAAGCAGAAGTATATCGTCAGTTAGCTCGCAATGTAATTGACAATGAAAAGAAACTAAAACCAAAACCATTCTATGGGGATGATCTATCCGAATGGGCTTCTGTATGGATTAACAAGTTACTGTTGAATGAAAAAATTGAACGAGATAACATTCAAAGTGAAGGTTCTGGAATATAGATAATTTTTTATTCCCACTTTCACCACCCATATTAATAAGGAGTGATAAATATGGTTGATAATCCAAATTTTTCCCATGTTACCAAGTTACATCCATGTTTTAATGAAAAAATACATGACAAAGTAGGAAGAATCCACATACCTATTGCACCAAAATGTAACATACAATGTGGATTCTGTACCAGAAAATTAGATGACAAAGAAGATAGGCCAGGTGTTGCATCTGAAATCATGGATATCGATAATGCCATTAAACATATACATAACGTAGTAGATGATGGCCAACCAATAAATGTTGTTGGTGTTGCAGGTCCGGGAGATTCATTATATAATGAAGACACATTTAAATTATTCCAAAAAGTAGGAGAAGAATTTCCTGAAATGATCTTGTGTATGAGCACTAATGGGTTATTAATACCAGATTGCATTGATGATATTATCCGATCAGGAGTTAAAACAGTTACAATAACAATCAATGCAATAGATCCGGATATAGGCATACAGATATATGATGACATCCATTATCATGGAAAGTTATATCACGGCAAGGAAGGATTTGAAATTTTACTAAATAATCAACTTAAAGGAATTGAACTTTTATCACAGGCAGGAATTATAGTAAAGGTTAACTCCGTGCTGATTCCAGAAGTTAACGATGAACACATTCTTGACATAGCCTATGAAGTCAAACAAAGAGGCGCTTCATTGATGAATATTTTACCACTTATACCATTAAATAAATTCAAGGGCCATAAATTTCCCACCTGTGATGATGTAAGTAAAGTTAGAGACGAAGTAGAACAGATAATTCCAGTATTCAGAGCTTGTACATTATGTAGGGCAGATGCATTTGGAATACCTGGAAAACATGAACAGGATTTCTCATTGGGAGTTACTCCAAGAAGTCATTATTAAAAAAAACTAACACATCCTACTTTTTCATCCCTATCCCCCATTTTCGAAATCCAGATAACATTATTGTAATTAAGTTAATAATAAACATGACATACACCACTAAACACATAAGATATGGACTTTGAAAAAATGATAAACATAGGAATTTTAAATTTACAGGGTGATGTAGAAGAACATGACATCATGACATCAAATGCATTTAAAAATATGAAAATTAAAGGCAAGACCACATTAGTTAATACTCTTAAAGACGTTTATCCATGTGATGGATTAATTATTTCAGGAGGTGAAAGTTCAACAATTGGCATGCATCTGGAAAAAACCGGCCTTGATAAATACATAGCTGAAAGTTCCATGCCCATATTAGGAACTTGTGCAGGATTAGTACTTTTATCAAGGAATACAAATAAGAACCAATCCACATTAGGTTTGATGGACATTTCAGTAAAAAGAAACGCCTTTGGCAGACAAAAATTTTCTTTTGAATCAGAAATAGAACTAGACAAAAAAATAATTAATGGTGTCTTTATACGAGCACCATGTGTAGAAAAAATAGGAAACAATGTAAAGATATTATCAGAATTAGATCAAAAAATAATAGCTGTAAAAGAGAATCAATACATTGGTATTTCATTTCATCCAGAATTAACAGATGATACATATATACATGAATTATTTATAAAGGAAATTCAAGATTATAAAAAAAAAGTTAGGTTAAATAAGCCGAAAATATCACAAAAATATTTGTTAAATAATAAGAATCCATAATCAAATTTATAATTATAACCACTAAAAAAAAATGAAAAGGAGAAACAAGATGTTACATGGAACAAAAGTTTTAAAAGAAGGATTTGCAAAAATGACAAAAGGCGGAGTAATCATGGATGTTGTTAATGCTGAACAAGCCGCAATAGCTGAAGATGCCGGAGCAGTATCAGTAATGGCTCTTGAAGGAGTGCCGTCAGATATTCGAAAAGCAGGTGGAGTTGCAAGAATGGCAGACCCTTCGAAGGTTATTGAAATAATGGATGCAGTTGACATTCCAGTAATGGCAAAGGTTAGAATAGGACACTTTGTAGAGGCACAAGTTCTTCAATCACTTGGTGTTGATATGATAGATGAAAGTGAAGTTTTAACTATGGCTGATGAGGATTTCCACATTGACAAGGAACAATTTACAATTCCATTCGTCTGTGGTGCAAGAAATCTAGGTGAAGCTTTAAGAAGAATTGATGAAAGAGCTGCAATGATTAGAACTAAAGGTGAGGCAGGAACTGGAAATGTAGTAGAAGCAGTAAGACATATGAGAGCCATTAAAGGAGCTATTCGAGAAATTGAAAATAAAACCGAAGAAGAGCTCTGGCAGATATCTCGAAAGATTAATGCTCCAAGAGATTTATTAGTTGAAACAGCAAAAGAGGGAAGAATACCGGTTGTTAACTTTTCAGCAGGAGGAATTGCAACACCTGCAGATGCAGCATTAATGATGCAGCTAGGAGCAGATGGTGTTTTTGTAGGTTCAGGAATATTCAAGTCTGAAAATCCTGAATTGGTAGCCAATGCAATAGTTGATGCCACAGCCCATTATGAAGATGCTCAATTAATCGCAGAAGTTTCAACAAATCTAGGTGCTGCTATGCCAGGTATAGATGTAAATGAAATACCTGAAGAGGAAAGATTACAAAACAGAGGTAATTATATATAATTAAATTAATATTTTGGATAGTCAATCCCTACTTTTCTATTTTTCTAAATAAAATGTTAATATAATATATTAAAAATATAATCAATAAAATTAAATCTAAAAAAAATGTGTTTTAAAATAAAGAAGATTATAATGAAGGATAAACAATCTGTTTATCCCTATAATTTTTTTTTATAATGTTTGTACAGCTTTGTATAATCTTTCAGAGTTTGCCTTGTACCACTGCACTGTTTTTTCCATTGCATCTTCGAATTTCCATTGTGGAGTCCATCCGAGTTTTTTGGTTTTTGATGCATCCAGTGAGTATCTGCGGTCGTGTCCTAGTCTGTCATCTACGTGTTGTATTAGGCTTTCTGGTTTTCCTAGTTTTTCAAGTATTAGTTTGGTGATTTCCATGTTGTTTTTTTCGTTTCCTCCACCAATGTTGTATACTTCTCCTAGTTTTCCCTTATGTAGTACTGTGTCTACTCCTGCACAGTTGTCTTCGACGTATATCCAGTCTCTGACGTTTTGTCCATCACCATATACTGGTAGTTTTTCATCGTGTAATGCTTTTAGGATAAATAATGGTATGAGTTTTTCTGGAAATTGTCTTGGTCCGAAGTTGTTGCTGCTTCTTGTAATTATAACGGGTATATCGTATGTCTTGTAATATGCATTGACTAGTAGGTCGCCACCTGCCTTACTTGCAGAATATGGACTTGATGGGTCTATGTTGTCGGTTTCCTTGAATGATCCTTCCATTATGCTGCCGTATACTTCATCTGTAGATATTTGAATATATCGTTCGATATCATATTTACGTACTAATTCAAGTAGATTCTGCGTTCCAAGCACATCTGATTTGACAAATGATGCAGGATCAGTTATTGATTTGTCAACGTGTGTTTCAGCAGCAAAGTTAACTACCATATCTGCATCCTTCATGGCAAGTGATGCATCGTCAACACTAGCAATGTCTCCTTTTATAAAGTTTATATCTAATCCTTCTAAATTAGTCATATCTCCTGCATAAGTAAGTTTATCAAGTACTGTTATTTCATAATCAGGATATTTCTGTGCTATGTAATGAACAAAGTTTGATCCTATAAAACCTGCTCCACCTGTTATCATTATCTTCAAATATCTCACCTTAAATATTATTATTTTCGTTAGTTTATGTTAACAATATATTTGTCTATGAAATTATTAATAATTTTTTAATAAGCATAACCATGAATTAATATTTTCATCAGATTATTCTGTTTCATTTATATCAAAGTCAACAAGTTCACCATTTTCTTCAACAATCTTTGCAATTGATTCTTCTGCCTGTGTTAATTTTTGATTACATACCTTGACTAATTGCATTGCCTGGTTAAATTCATCAATTGCATCATCCAATGGTACGTCTCCATTTTCTAATTTATTAACTATTTCTTCTAATTTTTCTAAACTTTCTTCAAAACTTAAATCTTCCATTTAAATCACCCTTGTATTAACTGTTCCATCATCAAATTCTATATCCAGTTGATCGCCTGCTTTAACATCTTTTACAGATGATACTATTTTATTATTACTTTTTGTAATTGCATAACCCCTTTTTAAGGTTAATAATGGATTCAATACCTCTAATTTTCCTACATTTCGCAGATATCGTTCCTTCTTATCTTTAGTTATTTGTTGTGGATTTTTTAAAACTGTTGAATTTTCCAGTTTAAACAGTTTATTTCTGTTTTCTGATATTATATCCTTTGAAAGTACATCAAACTTGGAAATTATATTATCCAAGTCCATCTGTTTAACATCACAGATACTTATAGGATTCTTGAATATTTCCTTATTTGAAATTTCATCCAGCTTAGCCCTATTTACTGTAGTTCTATCCTGCATATTGTTTGTTATTCTACTAGTTAGTTGATTTAACTTATATTTAATTTCACCAATATCCGGAACAGATAATTCTGCAGCGGCTGTTGGTGTTGCAGCTCTTTTGTCTGCTACAAAATCTGCTATTGTAAAGTCAACTTCATGACCTACTGCACTTATGACGGGAATAGAGCAATCATATATTTCACGTGCAACAATTTCCTCATTGAATGCCCATAAGTCTTCAATGCTACCTCCACCACGACCAACAATCAATGTATCAATATTATATTCCTGTGCATGTCTGATTTGTCTTGCAATTTGGCCTGCTGCCAAGTCTCCCTGTACCAATGTTGAAAATACCAATATCTTACATATAGGATATCGTCGTTTTATGGTAGTGATTATATCCCTTACTGCAGCACCGGTGGATGCTGTTACAACACCTATGCATTTTGGATATTTTGGAATCTCCTTTTTATGGGATTCATCAAATAAACCTTCATTGGAAAGTTTATTCTTTAATTGTTCATATGCTATATGTAACTGTCCTATTCCATCCTCAGTTATTTCATAAACATATAATTGATAACGACCATTCTTTTCATATACTTCAATTTTACCCGTGATAATTACATTCATACCATCTTTGGGTTCAAATTTTAAATTTACTTTATATCCCTTGAAGAACACTGCACTTAACTGTGAAGATGAATCCTTAAGAGTAAAATAGCTATGTCCATTAAATGTCTTGTAATTGGATATTTCTCCCTTTACCATGATATTTGTCAGAACGTCATCACTTTTGAGCTTTTGATTGATATAAGTGTTTATTTCAGATACTGTATAATAATGTGGTTCTTTAGCTTTGGATAAATCAGAATGTGTAAATTCAAATGTAGTCTGTTTAGTATAAAAACGTTTACGCATAGAATCACCCAATACTTAATATAAATAATATTTGTATGTTATTATTATAAATGTTAATCATTTTATTAGATAAATAAATAAAAATGAGTGAACATATGATAAAAAGTTAATTGATTTGATTAAAAAGAAAATTTAATATATTATTTTATAATCTATTATAATCATGCATCAATTCACTTTTGATAGGATAGTTAATCACTTACTAAATCATGCTCTTTCGAATCGATATCTGTTGCTTCTAATTTCATAATGACTGGTCTTAATCCATCATTGCATGATACTATTGCAACACCGGGCTTTTTAATCCAATCATGATAGTACCAGTTTACGTTTTCAGCTCCATGAGCTAGTGCAAACACATATTGATAAATGGCCTTCCATGCTTCATCACAAAATCCTTCAGGCTTTGCATAATCTGCATAGAACACTTGACCTTCATTCATTAGAGGACATGATGATAATCCATCCACACCATATTCCTTGGCTAATTCTTCATCCAAAGTTGTCTTGAGAATTGTAATTTTAACCTTTTTCATACTCTGCATGTTATATTTACTTCCTGTTAATTTATTTGCATATAATAATTTATAGTTTGAAATATACATATAATTATATGAAATTCTTTGTGACAGGTGGTAGTGGTCTATTAGGTCAAAGGATTGCTACTGTAGCTGATAGTAAACATGAACTAATCTTATCACATAATTCTAATCCAACAGACAATACTGTTAAATGTGATATTACAAATGAAGATGAAGTTAAAAATATAATTAAAAAGGAAGATCCTGATGTAATCATTCATTGTGCAGCTATGACTAATGTTGATTTATGTGAGGATAAAGTTCAAGAAGCATATGACATAAACGGCAATGCAACAGGATATCTTGCAAAGGCTGCAGAGGAAAATAATGCGAAAATCATATATGTATCCACTGATTTTGTATTTGATGGAAAGAACGGTAACTATAAGGAAGAAGATTCTGTTAATCCATTAGGCATTTACGCTAAGAGTAAATATGAAGGAGAAGTACAACTGCAGAAATACTCATCCAACTGGGCTGTTGCAAGAGTAAGTGTATTGTATGGATGGCATGAACGTATGAATTTTACCTCATGGGTTGTAGATGAATTACGTAAAGGCAATCAAATCAATATTGTAACTGATCAGATTAATTCACCAACATATGCAGACAATGCTGCTGAGGCAATGTTTGAAATTGCCAGACAGGATGCTAATGGAATTTATCATACTGCAGGAAATGATTTGATTAGCAGATATGACTTTACACGATTAGTTGCTGAATGTTTTGATTTGGATGAAAGTCTAATTAATCCTATTACTAGTGACAATTTTATCCAAAAAGCACCTAGACCACGAGATTCATCACTTAATGTTTCTAAAATTGAAAATGAATTAGGATTTAAGATGGAAACATGTAAGGAATCATTAATGAGAATGGCTAAGGATGAATAATATTTTTTACGTTCATTCTTACTTCCATTATAATTTTTTCTAATGAAATAAATTTTCCAAGAAAAAAATAGTTAAATATATATATCATAAAAGAAAGATAGTGTAATAGACTTTATTAAAGTCATTGTATTGGTTAAATCCATTCAAGTATAAAATTCTATTTTTATATGCGGGGGTGGTCGAGCGGTCAAAGGCGCTAGGTTGAGGGCCTAGTGAGGTAGTCTCTTCGCGGGTTCGATTCCCGTCTCCCGCACTTAACTTATAATCAAATTCTAATTTTAAATTATAATTAACCATTATTTTTAAAAAAAAAAGTATTTAGTAGATTTAAGCTTTTATTGTTACTTCTAATTTTGAACCATTACTTAAATCCTTGATTAATTGTTTATCCAAATCTTTTGCAGCTTTATCTGATTTTATCATTAATGTTCTGCTGCAGACAAATGTGCTTTTTCTTATAACCATATCTGTTGGATGATCAAGTGTCAGCTGTGATGATCCGTAGCCTATTATTGTATCAGTTGCATTTTCCGTCCTTAGTATCATTTCAATTTTTGAATCATCCGTTTGAATAATATCCCTTAGTTGCTGTGGAAAGTCATTTAGTGTTATGTTGGAATTTAATCCAATTATACAGTCACCATTTAGTGTTAATGATTTATCAGTTGTTATTTCAAATGTTGATTTATGTTTGGATGTTACATTTTTATGTCCGGTTGCAGTAAATGAATATTCCATAAATATTCCTCCATATGAATTATTTGTTTATCTGATAGTCATCTTTGTTGTTGAATATTTTAATTAATATTTCTACAACCAACTCTGAAAATAGAGCAATCATGATAAAAAACGAATATTGTGGTGTTCGTATAAGTGTAACAATAGTCAATGCAATAAATATAATATATATAATTTTCTTATATCCATTTAATGAAAAATATGTTATTATTAATGATAATACCACTAACAATGGTAGTTCCAAGTCCAATATTTCTGTAATTTGAATATTAGTACTTAAAGCTATCAAGGTATATGTTATTGATGACAACAATATTGTTGAGATGTATCTTGTTATATTAGCATCATCATTTGATAGATTATTTTCAATAGATTCTTCCATGATAATCACTTATTTATTATTATGTTTTTAAGAAGTTTTAAATCTTATTTGTTTTATAATATTGTATATGAATAATGATGATCTTCCAAACAAGGGTAGTTACTGTTTAATAATTTATGTTGAAAAGGATTGTAAAATTAAGATTGGTGCCAAAGGTTTTATGAATTTTCCTGAAGGCTATTATGTATATGTAGGAAGTGCATTGTCTAATCTTACCAAGAGAATTGAAAGACATTTGTCAAGTGACAAGAAGAAGCATTGGCATATGGATTATTTTAGTCTTAATAAAAATGTGGATATTAAGCAAGTGATATATACATTCTCAACTAAAAAAATTGAATGTGAAATGTCAAATTATATTAACAAAAATACGAATAAATATATTGAAGATTTTGGTTGTAGTGACTGTAATTGCATGTCTCATTTATATTATTTTGATAGTTTTGATGAGGCTGAAAATGTTATTATAGAATCATTTGAAAAAATAGAATTAAAACCAATGAAATGGTTTTAATGAACATAGGAATAGAAAAACTTCTCAAATTCATCTGATTGCATAGGTGTTGGTGATACAAAATCATCATTTTCCATGATATTTTTAGTTAGCTTACGATATTCTTCGGCCTGCTGTGAATCTGGAAATACTTCAATAACTGTTTTTGCCTGAAATTCACTAGTCTGTACTAGTTGACTTCTTGGTATAACACCAATAACCTTCGTTTTAAGCAATGCTGCAAATTCCGTGACTATTTCTATTTCATCCTCTACGTTACGACAATTGCATATTATTCCACCAAGTTTACCATTAAGCTTTTGAACACCCTTTGCAATATTGTTTGCCGCATATAATGACATGTATTCACCACTAGTTACAATATATACTTCATCTGCATATTCTTCCCTTAACGGTACACTGAAACCACCACATACAACATCACCCAATACATCATAAATGACCAAGTCAGGATCTGATTCAAATGCTCCCAATTGATCAAGCAGTTTCATAGCAACTATTACACCACGTCCAGCACATCCTACACCAGGCTCCGGACCACCAGATTCCACACATAACGTATTGTTATATCCATCATACAATATTTCTTCAAGCTCCGGTTGCTTATTTGTTCTAATGGTATCTAGTATTGTGGGAATACGTTTTCCAACAAGAGTTCTTGTAGTATCTGCCTTAGGATCACATCCTATTACAAATGTCAAATCATCAAAGCTGGCAGCTATATTTGATACAGTCGTTGACTTTCCAATTCCACCTTTTCCATATATTGCTATTTTCTTCTTCACCATAATATTTCTACTCCCCATTTAATTCTACTTTCTTATAAACATGATCATTTTCACGTACAATATTTTTAAACTTTATTCCAACAAGTCCCTGACTTATTGAATCTACATTTTTACCATCAACTTGCATAGAAGTAATTTCTTCAGTTACACTGCCTGTCTTATTTCCCTGAATAATTATGGAATCGCCTATCTTTAATTCATCCCATAGCTTTACTTCTGCTACGTTAATCTTTTTGTAATAATTGGTTATTTGTCCTATGTCAACCTTCTTATATGTTGCCTGATTGTCATAGCTGGTTTTTTTCGGAACTCTAAAGTAAAAACCCGTGTCAAAACCCCTATTAAATACACTTTTCAATTCATTCATCCATTGTGGCATATATTCAGATGATAAGTTATCCCAATTACCTGACTGATATAGTTTTATTGCATCTGAATAACATTTTACTGTTGTGGCAACATAATCTGGTGCTCTTGCTCTTCCTTCAATTTTAAATGCATCTATCTTTGCATCAATTAGCTCTGGTATATGTTCTATCATGCACATATCCCTTGGACTTAATAGACGTGATTTTTCAAGGGCATTATCCTCAGGATTAGTTAGGATTAACTGTTTATCCTCAGTTGACTGAATCTTCCATTCCTGTCTGCATGGCTGCAGACATTCACCACAGTTTGCATTTCTATCATAGAAATATGAACTTAAAAAACACCGGCCTGACACTGCTACACACATTGCCCCATGAATGAATGTTTCAATTTCTATTGGAGATTTCTTTTTGATTGCTTTAATATCATTCAATGACAATTCCCTGGATAAAACTGCACGTGTAACTCCTAATTCCTTATATAACTTTAACGCTTCAGTATTAGTAATGTTTGCCTGTACACTTAAATGCAAGGGTATTGAGGAGTCCTTTGCTATATTTATCATACCCATATCTGCTATTATCAATGCATCTACATCATATGTTTCAAGTTTGGATAATTGCTTTTTATATTTATCCAGTTGATTATCATCTACAATAGTATTTGTACATACATATAATAATTTACCAGCATCATGACACTGTTTTGCAATGTCCTTAATATCATCCAGAGAAATATTTGCTACATTTGCACGCATATTATAATCAGTTATACCAACATATATACTGTCTGCATGATTATTTAATGCCGCACTTACACAACGCTTATCCTTAGCAGGTGCTAATAATTCAACCATTAAATCAATCCAATAAATAATAATATTATAAAAAAAAGTTTTAGAAGAAGTTAATCTTCTTTTTCCAATTCAGGTGGTATAATTGTAGGATAATCGCCAGTTATACAACCTAAACATAAGTCTTCCCTTGGTGTACCAATAGATTTAACCAATCCTTCTATACTGATATAGCCTATTGAGTCAACACCTATTTCATCACGTATTTCTTCATTTGTACGTCCTACTGCTATAAGTTCTTCTTTTGTAGCCATTGCAATACCATAATAACATTGAGAGATAATTTCAGGACATCCAATCAACAGATGAACTTCCTTTGCACCGGCATCACGTAACATTTTAATAATAGTTCTGGATGTAGTACCCCTTACTACACTATCATCCAATACTATTACCCGTTTATCTTTTACTACTGCATCAACCGTATTCATCTTTAACTTTACTGCAATATCCCTATCTTTCTGTGTAGGCATGATGAATGTTCTTCCAACATAACGATTTTTTATTAATCCTTCAGCATATGGTATACCAGAATGTCTTGAATAAGATAATGTGGCAGGAATTGCTGAATCAGGCACTGCAATTACAACATCACCATCAATAGGATATTCCTCAGCCAATTGTTTACCTATATTTAAACGAACATCATATACGCTTTTATCAAAAATTATGCTGTCTGGTCTTGCAAAGTATAAATATTCAAACATACAGTTTGCAGTATGTTCAGATTTTGGTAAATAATAACTGTTCATTTCTCCATTATCTATTTCCAATATTTCTCCAGGTTCTATAGTACGATTATATTCCATATCCAATGAATCAAATGCAACGGTTTCTGATGCTATGACTATAAATTCATCATCTCCCCCTAATGCCAATGGCTTCATGCCTAATGGATCACGTACAGCATATAGTATGCCGTTTATTACAACAACAAATGAATATGAACCTATTAATTTTTTACATGCTGCCTTAATTGATTCTACTGCATCGCCACATTTATTGAATTCATCGATTATTAAATGACATATTACTTCTGAATCGGTTGTTGATCTGAAATCATATCCTTGACTTATTAGTTCTTCTCGCAATAATGCTGAATTTACTATGTCACCGTTATGTGCTTCTGCTATGGTAATATTATCTTCATGTTCAACAAAAGGTTGACCATTGTCCAATTCAGATTTACCTGTTGTTGAATAACGTACATGACCAATACCTACATTACCATTAAGTATATCTAATAAATCATTATCAAATACATCCGAAACTAAACCCATCCCCACATGAGTATTAATACGTCCTTCTTTAAATACGCTGATTCCAGCAGATTCCTGCCCTCTATGTTGTAAAGTATATAATCCTGAATAAATCCATGATGAAACATCTACTGATTCATCAAAGGAGTATATACCAACAATACCACATTTATCTTGGAAACTATCTTGCAATTTAATGATCCCCATCATATAATTAAATTCTAAAATCGAAGTTGAAAGTTAAAAATTATTATATTATACTAATAGATATCGTTTTTGAAATACTTATATTTTTGTTAAATAAATGACAATTAAGTTAAATATAAGAAAAATATCGAAAATCAATAATCATATTAGATACAAATATAATATTAAAATAAAATGACAAGATATGGAATGATAATGTGAAGGTTAATTATGAATGTGCATCATGTATGTTAAGACAGTCCCGTGAAGCTATAGAACATGCAACAGAATCTAACAAAATACGAATGAAATCAACTTTAAAGGTACTTGAATTCATGGACAAAAACTTTAAAAAAGATGTTAATTCCAATAAATTAGGAACTGATTTGCATCACTTAATAATGAAGGAAACAGGAAATGATGATCCATATAAAATGCTTAGAGAAGAAGGTAACCGAATTGGATTAAAGCTAATGCCAAAAGCCAAAGAAATTATACAAGAAGACCCTAGCTTTGAAAATTATGTGAAAATTGCAGTAGCCGGAAACATAATTGATTTTGGTGCTTTGGAAGAAGATACAGATATGGAAAAACTCATTAGAGATAAGATTGTGGAAGAGCCTGTGATAAACGATATTGCACTACTGGAAAAGGAATTAGAGAATGCTAATAGAATATTGTACCTTGCTGACAATGGTGGAGAAATCGTATTTGACAAACTGTTAATTCAAAAGATTAAGGAGGATTACGATTTGGAAATTATACTAGCATTAAAAGAAGGTCCTATTTTAAATGATGCTTTGATGAAGGATGCGAAAGATTTAGATTTGGATAAGTATGCTACATTGATAACAACTGGTGCACGTTCCGTTGGTGTGGTTAATGCATATATTTCTGATGAACTTCATATGTTACTTGATGAAGTGGATTTGATTATTAGCAAGGGTATGGGAAATTATGAAGGACTTACTGAAATGCATATTAAAAGTCCCGTTTACTTTCTTTTAACAGCCAAATGTAATACGATTGCACGAGAAATTGGGGTTGAAAATGGTAATAAAGTAGTTCAAAAGAAGAGATTATCTTAACTTTTAACTTTTGACCATTGCTTGTTAAATGCTGATGAATAATTGGATATGATTGCAGAATATGTATTATATAATCCTACCATATTGGCATTTAATATTGATTTTCCCGAATTCTCTGCAAATACCAAGAGCATTTCATTATAATCCTTGACTATTAACATTGCCGCTGGTAGATTGACATATTTTATCTCAACATCCACATCTGAAAATAACTCCTCGATACTTATTGTTTGGTTATTTATCATAAATTCCCTTACTGCTAATATTTTTACATGAATATTATTGTTTAATGCACTAATTATTAGTTTTTTTATTTTATTAACCTCTTCAGGTAGTATAAATCCTAATCTGATGAGTAATGTCTTTTTAGATCGTCTAAGTAGTTCTTCTTGTTTTTTTATTATTTTGTTTTTGTCTTCTATTGATAAAACTGGCATGTTTACCTGTGGCAATTCACTTTCATATATCTTTGTTAGGTTATCTTCTATTATATCCAAATCCCTTAGTAACTTTTTTTTATAATTATTTAAAGATTCCGATGGATTGATAGCTGTATATATTAATGGTCTTCCCTGTTTTATTGTTATCAATTCCTTTTTTTCCAGTTTTTCAAGTACTGGATATATCTTTGAACGTGGAACACCCGATTTCTTACTGGCCTCATCAGCCTTTGCAGATACCAATGATATTAATGCCAGATATGTCCTTGATTCATAATCAGTTAGGCCAATCTTTTTAAGTATTTCCAAATTGTTTTCATACATCATGCTCACCAAAATCTTTTAGTTATAATAATGAATATATTTTAAAAGAATATAAATGTTCCCATTTCACTAACATAGTGACATAAATTTATATAGGTTTTTAATAAAATATAATAGCATAAAAATAATAGGTGAAATATATGAATAATGAAATGTTCTGTTATCAATGTTCACAAACAGTGAATGCAGAAGGATGTAAAATAGCAGGAGTATGTGGAAAAAACGAAACCTTAGCAAGACTACAAGACAATTTGATATTTTCAATTAAAGGAATAGCTGCATACAAATACCAAATGGAAGAATTTGGTAAAAAAGATGAAGAAATTGATGCATTTATAACCAAAGCATTATATTCAACATTGACCAATGTAAACTTCGACATACAAAGCTTTATTGACATGGCAATAGAATCAGGACAAATGAACATAAAAGCAATGGCAGGACTAAAAGAAGCACATATAGAAAATTATGGTCAGCCAGAACCAGCAGTAGTTGAAAAAGGATCAAGCAAAGGACATGGAATACTCGTTACAGGCCATGACCTTAAAGTATTAGAAGAACTATTAAAACAGACAGAAGGAAAAGGAATAAACATATACACACACAGTGAAATGCTAATAGCACATGGATATCCAGAACTAAGAAAATATGAACACCTTAAAGGACAATTAGGCGGACCATGGTTTGACCAGAAAGAAATCTTTGCAAAATACAACATACCAATACTTGTCACAACAAACTGCGGATTAATCCCATTAGACAGCTACAAAGATAGAATATACACATCAGGAATTGCACAATTACCAGATGTACCACATATCGATGATTATGACTTTTCACAGATAATAGAACAAGCATTATCATTACCTGAATTAGAAGATGAAGAAAAAACAACATACACTACAGGATTTGGAGCAGACACTGTACTAGGACTTGCAGATAAAATCAAGGAATTAGTACTAGCCGGTAAAATTAAACACTTCTTCGTAATGGGTGGATGTGACCTACCAAATCCTAAAATGTCATATTACACAGACTTTGCAAAACAATTACCTGAAGACACAGTCATACTATCAGTAGGTTGTGGAAAATACAGATTTAACGACCTAGACTTAGGTGATATTGAAGGCATACCAAGACACATTGACCTAGGACAATGTAACGATGCAATTGTAGGAGCAGAGATACTAACAGCACTTACAGAAGTATTTGATATGGGATTAAATGACTTGCCTGTAACATTTGTATTAAGCTGGATGGAACAAAAAGCAGTTTCAATACTTTGGAGTTTATTATCATTAGGTCTCACCAATATCCATATTGGACCTGTTCTTCCTGCTTGGGTAGATGAAACAATATTAAATGTACTAGTTGAAAACTTTGACTTGAAATTGATTTCAAACCCAGAAGATGATATGAAAGAAATATTAGGTTAAATAACCTAATATTATTTTTTTATAAAAAAAAATTCTATTTTTTTCGATTTTGAAGATATTTTATTATGTTTTTGGATTTGTAGTTGATGAGAGCAAATCTGAAAATTCCAAATCTGCCTGCCATTTACTCATACATTCACATGTGAAATTTTCTAGTTCTTCAGGTATTTCCTGTTTAAGGTTTGACTCTATTATAAGATTCTTAAGTTTGGAGTTGCATTTCTTACAATTGAAGGGTCCACGTCTTGTACCGAATCCTGCAGTATCCATAATCATTGGAATGTCAACATTTTTTCTTACTTCCTTCATAATTTTTATAGTAGACCAAATCCATGGAGGATTATATGATCCTTTCTTGAATAATGATTCCATTAGAGTACCTGTGTGTACTGTGGCAGGACAATATGCAATTCTTTTTACACCTACTTCTTTTGCATAATATGCAGAGTCTATTGATTCTTGTATTGCATCTTTTTCAGATAATAATATTGGCTTTACAAGCAGGTATGCCTTTGCTCGTATGTCATATTCCTGTATGGAGTTTATCATTTTTACACAATTTTCAAATGACTGGTTTGTTATACCCTTATTTATCTTATTTAGACGAGTATCTTCATTTGAAGTCTCAAGACCTATACCAATCTCAAAAATTTTATTTGGAATTAATGATGCCAACTGTTTAAGTGAATCTTCATCAATGAATTCTGGCTTTGATTCAACAATGACCTCTTTTATATTATCATATTTATTGAAATTATTGAAGATATGCTCCTGTACATTTCTTGGAATTTCATTTGTATTTAGGAAACTTCCAGATACAAAAAGCTTAATTGCAACATTTTCAATATTTTCAAAGTCACACTTATCCAATTGCTTATTCCATTCATTATCAAAGATTTCAATTAGCTGTTCATCTGTAATGTCACATAATGGTGAATCTGCAATGTAGCTGCACATGGTACATCCACCACTCTGGACTGCCCATTGACAGCCAGATGTTGGCAAAACTATGAAGATTGTATAACCAACACAGTCATATAATCTATCTTCACCCGCCCAACTTGCAGCATATGCCTGCAAAGGCTTTTTTTCCTTCTTCTTTTGCATTTTATTCTTAAGATTTTCTAGTGAATTTTCCCTTATCTGCTTATTAATTACTTGTACCTGCATAACAATACCTGCCTAATTAAATGAATTAACAATATCCTCCAATAACTTCAATGATTCAACCTTATTCTTACCAATAGGAGAACCTACAACAAATTCATTAACACCAATATTTTCCAATTGCTCTATCTTTTCCATTATCTCTTTTGGTCTGCCACATACACTGAATGCATCCACCATATCATCCGTGACTGAACCTATTGCATTTTTAAAGTCATGATTTGCCAGGAAATCTTCAATCCTGTTTGCAGAATCAATGGATATGCCATGTCTATTCAAGACAACATCAGGTGAGCCTGCAATTATAAATGCAACTACAACTTTTGCCTGATTAATTGCAACAGTCACATCATTATCAATAGAACAAGCAGTATATGCTGCTATACTATAATCCTTCTTGGAAATAGGATTATTTTCCAATCCCTTATTTACAAGAGGTATTGCAAATTCAAAATCCTTAGGATTAGATGCGTTAATCAAAACACCATCTGCAACTTGGCCTGCAGCTTCAAGCATTCGTGGTCCTTGAGCACCAACATAGATTGGAATGGAATCCTGAACCTTTCTTGTTCCATCAAGCTTTGCACCAGTATCCAACTTTTCACCATTGATTAATTTACGTATAGTCTCAACACAATTCTTAACTGTAGCAACAGGCTTGTTCCATGTAATGCCCAAAGTCTCCATAGTAGCCTTATCACCAGGACCTATACCTACAAGTGCTCTTCCATTTGATATTTCATCAAGTGTAGTAGTAGCTGATGCAATGGTAACAGGATTTCTCATAAATGGATTGGATACACCCGTTCCCACGTGAATAGTACTTGTTTCATATGCTGCTAAAGCCAATATTTCAAATACATTCTTATTATTGTAATGATCAGTTATCCATACATTATCAAAGCCAATGTCTTCAGATGTTTTAATCAAATCCAACATATCATCAATAGGCTCATTAGGCAATAACTCTAAAGAAAATTTCAATTAAATACCCCCATATAAAAAGTTATAAATCTAATAGTTATCTATGTATTACATTACATCTATATTTTTTTAATTAAAAAAAGTGTTAGTATATGATAATAAAAAATCGGATTTAAGATTTTTATCATAATAGAACATATCCAATTATTATAGTTAATTATTGGAATAAAATCCATAAATTTATACTAAAATTAGGAAATCTTAATGTTTTATGGTTCTGAAAATTATAATTTTATAGGATAAAAAAAAAGTATCAATGGAGAATTAAATCTCCACCAAATTATGAATACATTTTTAACTAATTGACTGTTAATGTTTTTGAGTCTTCCATACGGTCATAGTTTGATGAAATGTAGACTGCTGTTAGTGTGTAATCTTTTGTCTTGAAGTTTTCAGGTATTGTGTATTCTACTGATACTTCTCCGTTTACTATTTTTGCATATATTACTTTTCCATTTTCATCTTTAACTGATTTTCCATTGATTTTGAAGACTACTTTTGCATTGTTTAACATGTCTGCGGGTCCTGTTACTGTTGCCTTGAGTGTTACTTTGCTTCCTGTTGTTGCAGTCACATCTTCAGTTGTAATTGTTGGTTCTTCAGAAACAATAGTAATGTTTGTTTTTTCACTTGTTAGTTTTTTACATTCAGTTGATCCTGAGTATATTGCTTGGATTGTTGTACCCTCTTTCCATGTTGAAGGTATTTCATAGTTTTCTATGGTTGCTGTACCATTTACTACTTTTACATAAATTATTTTTCCAGCAGTGTCTTTTAGTGTTTTGCCGTTTACTTTAAATGCTACTTTTCCTTTGTTGATGTTCATTAATCTTTCATCACCAGAATAAAAACTAGCAGATATAGTATTATTTTCTCCTTGAGTAAATGTTGTTGTAGTTATAACAATTATAGAAGATTTTTCTTCAGTTTTTGGTAAATTATCTTTAACTATGTTATTAATTGTATTGTTAACTGATGCATCTCCCTGAAGTTCAGTTGAAATTAATGTATTATATTGTATTATGTTATTGAATGATTTATTATCGAATGTAATAGTGTATGTATAATTTGTAGTATTTACTGTATTATTTTCTACAACACTTCCATTACTATATTCGAAGGATATTGCTCTACCATTTAATGAATCGATACTATTGTTGAATATAGTATTGTTATATGATAAATATAAATACATTCCAGTAGTTCTTGGTTTAAGATAATCTGCACTGGTTAATGTTTGATTGGTTAATCCGCTAGTATGAATTATATTATTGTATATGGTACTGTTAATACCGATTACTCCAATACCTGTTGGTGTTGCACCACTAATATTGAAAGTATTGTTTGCTATTACAGTATTATCCCCACCAAATTGTTCAAATCCATAAATGTTATTTGCACTTCCCGTTATTGTATTATTTGCTATAGTATTGTTCCATACGTTTCCCATTCCACTATGATATGTTCCACCTTGATAAGCCATATCTGTAATGCATACAGGATAGATTACTTGTTCTGGAACATCTCCACTACCATATTCCATTCCAGCATATGTATATATTGTGTTATTTGCAACAGTATTATTAATTAAATTATATCCTTCCAGATATATACTTGCACCATAAGCTGTTGAGGTAGTGTTTATAATGTTATTTGTTATAATTGTATTATTGGTGCTTCTAACATCAATAGTATATAACCATCCAGTACCAGTCATTTTAATATTATTTCCATCAAACAAATTATTAGCTTTGTTAACATAGAATCCCCAACAGGTAGGGAACTTATCTTGGGTTGTTGTTTCTTTAAATGTAATATTATTATTTAAAAAACTATTAGATTCACTATTTACTTGAATAGGTATGGTTAATGGTAAATTTGGATGATCAGTATCCCCTGACCAGTCAATATTTGTAGTAGGATAACTAAATTGCATGGTACAATTTTCAAAGCTATTTCCATTTTCATGTAAAAACATACTTATAATCATACCATTATAAGTTATTGAATTATAATTTCTCACATCTGAAATGGATACATTTTTCATATGCACCCTACAATTCTCATCAGCCATGATTATAGGATAGGCACCAGTACTCTCCAATAAGACATTAGTTTGACGTATTTTTACATTTTCAATATATAAATCTATATCATATTGAGTTATACTCCAAGCATTTCTATAATCAAAGGTAGTCAATCCATTTATAGTTACAGAGCCTTCTCCTATGATTTTTATAGTTATATCATTATCAAAATCATTAGATATTGAAAGTCCTTGAGGCAAAGATGTTTTAAGTATAATCCGTAATTCATCAACATCCTCAAAACTATCATCACCATATTTTTCCATACAATATGATGTAAAATCAAAAATACCCCATATGTATACATCTTCAAGGTTTGTTTCATCAACTATTACTTCAACAATCCTACCTTCCCTTTTAACAGGACTGGTTTTTAAATTTTTATTTTGATTAATATTGTTTAGTCCAGCAGTAGGTTGATTTAAAACAGTTGTATTGACACCTGAATTTATATATGAATTTAATGTAACATTATCTAATGTGGTATTAACAGCATTTGACATTATTCTTAATTTTGGAATTACTGAATTATTAATAGTATTATTTATACCTTTTAACATTACCCATCCCGTAGTGGTAATTGTAGTACTGTTAATATAATTATAATTACCATTAATTGTTCCTGCTTTGTATGTGACATTATGGATTATATTATATGAACCGGTTAATGGAGTTAGTGAAGCTATTTCAGAATTATAAATTTCATTATAAGATCCTTTTATTTCACCATTACCTAACCCAATAGAATGTGTATCGTTGATAAAATTATTTGAACCAGTTATACTCAATATACCATTTATGGTAACATTATTCAAACGATTATTTGTTCCATTAACTTTTAATGAACCATTTATTACAATATTCTCCAAAGTATAATCGCCATCAATAGTTAATGTATCTCCATTATTAACACCAGTCAAACCAGTTGTAGAGAAGTAATTTTGATAATTATTTTGATTGATAGTATAAGAGTCTTTTTTCAAATTCTTTTCTTCTTTCCCAATTGTCTTTATATCAACTTTATTGC
Source organism: Methanosphaera stadtmanae (assembly GCA_015062825.1). Lineage (GTDB taxonomy): Archaea > Methanobacteriota > Methanobacteria > Methanobacteriales > Methanobacteriaceae > Methanosphaera > Methanosphaera stadtmanae_A. The sequence continues at coordinate 60,712 of SUTR01000003.1, read as the reverse complement.
CATTACTTAATGTTTGTGCAGTATCTGTAACAACAGAATCACTTGAAGTATCAGCAACTGTTGTAACATCCATCACATCATTATTATCAATAAGTGTACTATTGATATCATTCACTGCACATACAGCACTTACCGATAGAAATAATGTTATAACAGTTAATATAAAGAACATAGTTTTCATATTCTTCATTATATAAACTTCCATCTATATTATAATAATAAATTATCATCGGATAATAAAAATAAAAAAAAATATACATATCTTAACTATAAAAAAATTGTAAAAAAAATAATTTTTTTATTAATTATTTGAAAATAATATATTATTTAAATAATTTTTAATATATCCAAATTTACTTTATTATTGATTAATGTTTTTCTAATTAGATATAAATAAATTTTTGGTTTTAAAAAACATCTAAGAATTTTGTAAAATGTTTTATTAAATTAATCATTATTGAATATTCTTTTAATTAATAATAAAAACATTTAAATTATTGATATGAATTTTATTTTTTTATTATTTTATTTGAAATTGGTAATATGTTTTTCAAAATATTTTTTAAAAAGAGTGATGGATATACAAAAATAATTTTTAATGAAATGATTATCTATTGGAATGTTTAATTATATTTATTTTTCAGTAATAGTAATTTATGAATAAAGTATATTCAACAATAATAATTTTCTTTGTTTAAACTTATTACAATAATTATTGTATCCTTTTATCAGTTATGATTATTTGTTATAATAAGATATGCATTTAATCTCATAATTTTGCTAAAAAATTTAATCACAACATATTAGAATTTAGAAAAAAATTAAAAATTAAACTATTTAGATTAAAAGAATGAATTTCTACAATGAAATGTTTAAAATAAATAATTTTAGAAAAATAAGAATAAAAAAATAAAGAAAAAAAAGATTAAAATGGTAGTGAGGTATATCTGTTGATTGCTCCACATCTATTCCAGTTTACTATTACATTGAATGAATTGTAATTGGATGTTGCATCACATTTATACCATGTACCACCAACGTATACTTCAGCCCATACGTGACCTACTACAAGACCGCTTCTGAATACACAATTTGCTCCATGAACGTATCTTGCAGGTATTCCTGCTGTTCTGAACATTGCTATAAGTACGTGTGACATATCCACACAGTTTCCATATCCTTGTGTTAATGTCTTGACTGCCCCATACCTTGTGTTAAGATAATAGGAATAATCTGTTACCTTATTGACATAGTTAAATATTGCTACTGCTTGTTGATATGTTGACATACCAGAGTTTACTGCCTTAAGAACAGCATTTACTATTACTGAATTGTTTACTTGACAGTTATTAGTGCTTGCAAGGTAGTCCAAGTAGGTTGATGATAATTGTTTAGAGTTTGCTTTGAAGATATCAACTATACTACCTGTTGTATTAATTACTGTACCAGAAGAACTATTTGATGATGAACTATCATATGATGAACCAGAATCGAAATAACTTGAATGAGTTGTTCCAAGACTTGTATTGAATATCATCAGATAATTTGCCAGTGCACCATTATCTGCTACATATGCAGCCCCTCTTGTATAAATGTATACAAGATCATCAAAGCTTATTTTTCCAACACTTGGCTGAACTGAGCTTGATAGTTTACCTTCCGAAATTAAACTGTCTATGATTTCATTTGCTAATGCTGTATATTGACTGACTGTTAAGTTTTTTCCAACACAATTTGTTGTTACATCTGTTTTGGTATTTGAAAACATTGCATTTGCATAGGAGTTATTTGATGATACTACTTGTGCAAATAAGTATAATAGATTTACCTGTGTTATCTGGACATCATTATATGTCATGTAATTTGGTAATCTTTTATTGTTTTCAATGAATGTTTTTGTTTTCTGAGCAAGTTCAAGTACATCAGAATAGCTGCATTTTGTTAATGTAGTCAATACCTTTAGGTTACTTGATGCTCTTGAAACATTATATATTCCTATACCACCATAAACTGCATCGATGTCATGGACTTTTGCTGTTGACAGTGCTGATGTATCAAATGATACATTCACACGACCATTAGATACTGTTACTGCCTCTAATGATTTTTGATTTATTTTAAATACAAATGTTCCACCATCAATGGCATTTCCATTGTTATCCACTATTTTTGCAGTTAGATAACCTGTCTTGTTTTGCTGTGCAAAGTATAGGTCATCGAGTATGATCTTTGTAGCTATTGTAGTACCGTTTGGATTTTTAGTTACTGAAAGATTTGAGGATGCTTGACTTTCATAATTGTTTGAAGAAGCTCCTATTTTTGTTGTTAATGTATAATCTTTTTGAGCCCAATTTGGTACTGTGAATGTTAAGGATGCAACACCATTTGAAACTGTTGATGTTCCAACAGTTATTCCATTTACCTTGAAGACTACCTTTTGATTGTTTACTTTGCTACCATCACCATAGTAGTATTTAGCATTGACTGTTGTTGTTGATGTTGAATAAACTTTAAATGAGTCTAAATGAATAGTCACATATTGTTTCATATTAGATTGACTGGAAGTATCAATATTGTTTGTTTTTGTTAAATCCAATACCGTTGCATAGTTTGGGTATGCATTTTTAGTATATACATAAGTAACTAATTGTGAATATATGTAAATTGTATCATTGAAACTTACTCTACCAACAGATGTTGTGAAACTTGTTGGATTTGAGCCTGATTTTTCATATGCATCTACAATTTTCTGAGTTAATGTTTCTAATTCATTTTTATATATTTTGGAATTATAACAATTAGTTTCTACATTACCAGCATATGTAAAGTTTCCATTATATACTGATGATTTTGTTAGTTGAGCCTTTGCAAATAAGTATAATAAATCCTGCATTAGAACCTTGTCACTACCAACTGTTACATAGTTTGGTAATCTTTGATGGCTTTCTATGAAAGCTTGTGTCCTATTTGCTGCATCAACGATTTGACTATATGTATATTTGGATACATCATTTAATATTTTAAGCTTGATATTTTTTTGTGTGGATATTATATGTGTTGATCCACCATACTTTATTGTAATATCATACATTTTATATGATAATCTTGAAGTATCATAGCTAACTGATGCAACATTGTTTTTAATATTTACCGTATCAATTGTTACACCATTTATCTTAAAGGCCACTTGACCTGAAGATACGGTATAACCGTTAGCTTTTATAATTGCTGAAATATTAACTGTTGTACCTTTTTTGGCATATATTATGTTATCCGTTACAATAGTTGAATTAAGTTTGTCAGTAGTGCTAGACTTTAATGTATTGTTTTGTTTTTCTATAGTAATATTCTGTGAATCATTAACTACAACACCTTCACTGGACTCGCTGGATGTATTGTCACTAGTTGTTTCATTGGTAGAGTCAGTTGTAGTTTGTGAATTTAATTCATTGTTTGTGCTTAATGTGTTTTTATCTATAACATTTGATTCAACATTTGAGTATTCTTCTACTGAATTATCAGAAACATCTGATATATCAGTTACAGCCTCCTGTTGCGTATCATTTATTGTATTTTGAGTATCCGTAGCAGATACTGCTGTGATACATAACAATGCGACTGTAAGAAATACTATAATCAAATTTCGCTTAATCTTACCGCCTCCATTTTATAAATCAAAACAGATGAATAACCATAGCATTCACCGTAAAAGTTAATATCCTAAAAGAATATATTACTTCATATTTTTTGATTTATTAAGATTCGTCATGTATATTAAAACATTTATAAGCCACTTAAACTAAGAATAAAAATTTATCCTTAATTCTAAACTAGATTTATCTAATTGTTAATATATAAATTTGTTGATTTTTTAATAAAAAACATGAATAAAATAATACACAAAAAAAGCATAAAGTATATAAATAAGTTTTTACAAAGTTTATATTGTACTTGAAGAAGTACATTAAAGAAAGCTCCATAGGGTAGTGGCAATCCTCCGGGTCTTTGGAACCTGGGACAGCGGTTCGACTCCGCTTGGAGCTATATTTATCTTTAACTAATTTTGAAAAAATTTTTAGAAAAATACTTTAATAATTATAATAATATTTTAATATACATTTAACTAAAATAATATATAAGGAGTAATATTTATGCCTTATGAAGATCCACTTACTGAATATCTGGAACAAGATCCGGAAAGAAAAGTTAAATTATTCTATATATACACCAGAATTTTAATGATTTCAACATTTCTAATAGGTTTTGGTGTAATAATGTACATATTATTACAATTTGGAATAATATAATCACACAATATTTTTTTTAAAACAAAATATGTTTAACCTTCAATGAACTAAAGAAATATCATTTTATTTTTATATTTAATTATCGATTTACTGATTAGACTTTAATATGAACATATTTAAAGATTTATATGTATTTTTTATAAAAATATGAATTATATCATCATTGTTAAAGACTAAAAAAAAAGTTAAAAAAAGATAAAGAAGATTATAAAAAAGGGATTAGTAACTCCATTTATTCTACTTTTATTCGATAATCATTTCTACAGCCAAGATATGCATTTCTATCCCCAGTTACTATGTGAATGGTATTTATTCCTTTTTTGAAGTAGGTGTTGTTCAATTTCAGATTAAGTTTTATACTTCCATTTTGAACTACATAATATTGGGTTTTGGTCTTGGTTCTTTTTATTGTTATTCCATTTATTTTTATTGCAATTACATTTCTTCCAAGAACTGTATGATTATTTTTATCGGATATATGAGCAACTACAGATAATGTGTTGTTTTTATAGGCTACTTTTTTAAATGTAATGTTGGTAAGAATTTTTGTAAGATTAATGTAAGTCTTGTTCTCTATTCTGTCAAAATATTTATTACTGTATACAGCAGTGATTTTTATTGGTTTAGCACTCCAACCATCAGGTATTGTAAAGTTAAGTGATGCCGTATTGTTCTTGACTTGAGTCTTTATAGGATTACCTTTCTGATCTTTAACAGTTACTCCATTAATCTTAAATATTACTACACCCTCATTTAATGTTAACCTACTAATTTCAGAATAAGGATTATAATCCTCCGATATTCTAGCGGGTTGTGAATATGCTGGATTTATTCCTATTGCTGTAGTTTTAATCAGTTTGTTTAAGAAATCATTAAATGTGTTTACTTTAGAGGATGAATTAGATATCCCCTTAGCTATGATTTCAGCAGTGAAAGTTACTTGTTGACCCATTGTTGCTGTTGTTTTGTCTGTTGATACTAACATTGACCCATTTAATGGGTATGGAATAAAATAGGTTGTGAAAGTGCTTGATGAAATATAATTATTGGTTGGTGTATATAATACGGTGAAATTATTTAATTTATATTTAATATTATATGGTGCAAAGTAATCTACATTACATTTACCATTTGATATAGTGTAGTTTATAATTTGATTGTTCTTTTTAAGATATTCGTTATTGACTTTAATATTTATTTTACCATCAGATATACTGTTGTTAAATTCATCATATACATTAAGCATTATTTTATTGGTTTTATTTATCATTATCTTAGGTAAGGTAAGGTTAATTTTTGATTTTAATGGATTTATATATACTTTCAAAGTTTTATTTGCATAATTAAAGTCATATTCTTGATATATTTCAATAGTATTTAATCCAAGTTGATTTAATTTAATTTCAGTATCTATAATTCTTCCTGTAATATTCTTTTTAATCACTGTTTGATTATTTAAGGTATATGTAACAGTACCTTTGCTTCCAGATAAATCACGATTAAATATTTGTGAATGTACCATAATACTTTCATTTACTGCATATGAATCAGAATTTTTATTTGAATCATCCACAGGAGTTTGAATTTTGTGATATGTATATGCATACATTATTTCTTCATGATCTGAGGGAATTGTCACTTGAGTGCTTGTTCCATAATATCTTTGAGTAGATGGAAATTCTATATCAATTACACTGTTTGCATAATCTTTTGACAATGTATACTTGGCCTTACCATAATGATTCACAACTGTTCTTCCAATAGTTTTATTAGTTGCATCATCTGAAAGGATTAGAATATTTCTTTCATTCCTTTCTGGTGTGAAATCATTTAATTCTAAGTTTAATACATAATTCCTTTTGGAGTCTCTGGTTATACTTGAAGTAATGTAAGTAATATTTTTCATTTCAAACAATTGCGTAGAATAATTATTTGAATTATATGTTTTTATATCTTTAGAATCCTTGATTATCTGTTTTGAAATTATATTGTCATTTGATTGTTCAATAGTGCTTGAATCCCGTGTTATAATATTTTCTTCTGTGTTGGATGATTTATTCATTTCAGATTCATCTGCATGAACACTGCCAATAACTAATAGAAGAAATAATATTATTATCAGTAATACTGTTATCTTTTTCATGTTTTATTCCTCATTTATATGATTATTATTTATGATAATTATACCATAAATATAATACTAATTTAATTGACCAATAGTTAATGTAATATATTATTCATAAATTGTAAAAAGTAATGATATTATTTGAGAAATATGGAAAGATAGATTTTTAAATAGAATAAGATCAAAATAAAGTGAAAGGTTAAGAGTAAATATTTAACATATATGTTTTTAGAGTAAAAAGCATAGTAAATATTATTTATGAGTTTTCATTGAATTATATACCTGTCTTTGTATAATTTCTGCTTTCATCATTGCATTTTCCAATATTCTATCAGAGGTTATTATAGTACATATAGGATATCCTTTTTTTATTAAAGAATTATCATCAGATATACATTGTACATTATTATTGTTGGATAAAATATAATATGCATCATTAAATGAATATGGGATTAATTTAACAGCAAACTGTTTGACTTTAGGTATATTTACATGATGATTACTGCAAGAATCAATATGTGCTTTGATGAGATTAAAATCATATGATTCCTGAATTGTATCAATAGTACCGGGAATCCTAGGATTAACTTCTAGGACATATACATTGTTATCATGCAATACAAAGTCAATACCATTACATCCAACTAAATGATACATCCTTGAAATCTTAGATGATATGTTATTAATCTTATTTGTATAATTAACCAGCGGAGTAATATTGCCACAATAAAGAAAAGATGATGCGCCCAATCGCTTAGATCCTATGACCTGATCAGATGTGGTAATCATATCCATATCATCCTTCGGATAAGACAAGAATGTACTGCTTACACTACGTCCCTCAATATATTCCTGAAGAATAAATGTATCATCAATATATGAATCCTCATTGAAATAGTTAATATTGACACCACCAGAACCATTGATGGGTTTGACTATGAACTTTTTATCAGAAGCATCAGCAATTTCTAAAGCTTCATCAATAGACTTCAACTTATATGTTGTTGGAAGTAAGAAATTCTTATATAATTTCTTATATAACTTAAACTTATCATTTATAGCATTAGTATCCTTGTTGCCTATTATTTTTGACTTTGGAAATCTTGACAGATCAACATCACTCGTACAGATTATAAAATCTACTTCATTAACATAATCCAATGCAACATCAACCAGTGCATTTAAATTGAAATCATCAATATCCTCAGGAACAATTAATTTATCCACATAATCTAGCTGATCAATTAGCTTAAAAAAACTAGTGGCATAAACTGTATATCCTAAATTCTTTAATGATTTTGATATAGTAAGGGTATTTGAGCCAACAACTAAAATTTTTGTAATAATGTACACAACCTTGAAAATAGATAGTATAGTTAATATTTAAAATTAGTTGGTTTAATCTAATAAATTTTTTCATAAAAAAAATAGTATTTTAAAAATTGGAAAAGGATAGTGAAAAGAATAATCATGGAAGAATCCATGAAATTATTCAGAATCTCTTGCATCCATATTACGTTTAATAACTTTTAGCTGCACGAATTGTTCCCTTTCCATTTCCTCTAAACGCATTTCAATAAATGAAATAGTGTTGTTTATACGAGGAATCATTACATGTTCTAGAGCATTTACTCTTCTTTTAGTTGCTTCAATTTCTTGAGCTAACATGATAATGGTTTTTTCTATTTCTCCAAGTTCAATAATGATTTTTATTGACTCTTCGAATTCTTTAGCAGCAATATCTAAGTTTGCTGAAGTTCCAGCAAAACCATAACCTCTGCTTATAAGATCATTATGTGTAGCTTTACTTTTAACAACAGGGACAGAAACTCCCATAATACTTCTAGAACTTATATCTAGTTCGATAGATTCTCTGACTGATAAAGCAGCACGTTTAACTGCCATGTCTCCCATGTCTACTTGAGCTTTGTTTAATTCTGCATATGCAATTGCTAGTTTCTTTTCTACTTCATCTCTAGAACCTTGAACACGATCTAGTATTTCAAAAAACTCCTTAATTAGAGCGTCTCTCTTTTCTTTAAGGAGACTGTGACCTTTGGTAGATAATTTAGCTCGGTCTTTTAGATTAAGAAGTTCCATACGAGTTGGATTGACTCCATCCAATTTATCTCCTGCCATTATCTAACCTCCTTGTCTGATATATTTTCCATCAACGATAGTTGAAATAGCAAAACTATTCTTCAACAGCTTCTTCTTCTGTTTCAACAGCTTCTTGAGATGGTAAATATTTTTCAACGAATTCGTCTTTAACACGTTTAAGTTCAGTTTTAGGTAAGATAGATAATAATTTCCAACCTAAGTCAAGAGTTTCTTGGATTGATCTGTCTTCGTCAAGACTTTGTCTAATGAATTCATCTTCGAATGCATCAGCAAATCTTAAGTATTTTAAGTCGTTTTCAGTTAAAGCTTCTTCCCCTACTACAGCAGTTAAGTCTCTTAAGTCACGACCTTCTGCATAAGCAGCATATAACTGGTCTGAAACTCCACTGTGATCTTCACGAGTACGTTCTCCACCAATACCCCCACTCATTAACCTTGATAATGAAGGAAGTACGTTTACAGGAGGATAAATACCTGTTCTGTCTAATTCACGATCTAATACAATCTGACCTTCTGTAATATATCCAGTTAAGTCAGGAATTGGATGTGTAATATCGTCCTGTGGCATAACTAAGATAGGCATCTGTGTAATTGAACCTTCTTTACCACTGATACGTCCTGCACGTTCGTACATCTGTGATAAGTCAGTGTACATGTAACCAGGATAACCTCTACGACCAGGTACTTCACTACGTGCAGATGAAATTTCCCTAAGTGCTTCACAATAGTTGGTAATATCAGTAAGAATTACTAATACGTGCATACCTTTTTCAAATGCAAGGTATTCAGCAGTTGTTAAAGCCATTTTAGGGGTCATGATTCTTTCAATAGCAGGGTCATCTGCTAAGTTCATGAATACTGTTACTCTTTCAAGTGCACCAGTTTGTTCAAACTCGTTCATGAAGAAGTTTGCTTCTTCGTGAGTAATACCCATAGCACCGAAGATTACTGCAAATTCAGTATCTTCTGCAAGTACTTTTGCCTGTCTTGCAATTTGAGCTGCAAGTTGGTTGTGTGGTAAACCAGAACCTGAAAAGATAGGTAATTTCTGACCACGTACAAGAGTGTTCATTCCGTCAATTGTGGAAATACCTGTTTGAATAAATTCTGCAGGGAACTGTCTTGCTGCTGGGTTCATAGGTGAACCGTTTACGTCTAATTCTTTGTCAGATATGATATCTGGTCCGCCATCTATAGGTTTACCTATACCGTTGAAAATTCTTCCAAGCATGTCGGTTGATACACCAATTTTTGCAGTTTCACCGGTGAAACGAACTTTTGTTGAAAGAGTGTTAAGGTTACTTGTACCTTCGAATACCTGAACAAGTGCTATGTCATTTTCTACTTCGAGAACTTGACCAGTTCTTTGTTCACCATCAGGTGTTTCGATTTCTACAATTTCATTGTATGCTACACCTTCAACATCTTGAACAACCATTAAAGGTCCAGATACTTCGGATACTGTAGTATATTCTCTTGTTTTAATATCTACATCATTCATTGTCCAGCCTCACTACATTGTTTTTGGATAAGATCTCTTAATTCTTCAGTTTTAGCATCGAATTCATCTTCAGGTACATATTTCATTCTGTCTAAGTCTACTCTAACATCTAAGTTAACAAGTTTAGTTACATCTGCACCGTCAGCTAATGCTTCTTGTGCTACTGTGTTGTATAATAAAAGTGTTTTTAGCATGTTATATTGTTTTTTAGGTGAACAGTATGTATCTGTATCATCGAATGCGTTTTGTTGTAGGAAGTCTTCTCTTAACATACGAGCTGCTTCTAATGTTACACGATCTTTTTCAGGTAATGCATCAGGACCAACTAATTGTACAATTTCGTTAAGTTCTGCTTCTTTCTGTAATAAAGCCATTGCTGTATTTCTTAAGTCCCTCCAATCGCTACCAACTTCGTTGTTCCACCATGGGGTGATACTGTCCACATAAAGTGAGTAACTGTTCAACCAGTTGATGGATGGGAAGTGACGTCTGTCTGCAAGTGATGCATCTAAAGCCCAGTATACTTTTGCAATACGTAATGTGTTGGTTGTAACTGGTTCTGATACGTCCCCACCTGCAGGAGATACTGCACCGACTACTGTTACAGAGGATATAGCTTTGTGTGAACCGAGTGTGGTTACACGTCCTGCACGTTCATAGAACTGTGCTAATCTTGAAGCTAAGTATGCAGGGTAACCTTCTTCCCCAGGCATTTCTTCAAGACGTCCGGAAATTTCCCTCATAGCTTCTGCCCATCTTGAGGTACTGTCTGCCATAAGTGCTACATCGTAACCCATATCTCTGAAGTATTCTGCAATGGTAATACCTGTGTATACACAAGCTTCCCTAGCTGCTACCGGCATGTTTGATGTGTTAGCAATAAGAACTGTTCTGTCCATTAATGGATTTCCAGTTTTTGGGTCTTCTAATTCTGGGAACTCAGTAAGTACTTCTGTCATTTCGTTACCACGTTCTCCACATCCAATATATACAACTATATCAGCGTCTGCCCATTTAGCTAATTGTTGCTGTGTAACTGTTTTTCCTGAACCGAATGGTCCTGGAATAGCTGATGTTCCACCTTTAGCAACACAGAAGAATGTATCTTGTGCACGTTGACCTGTTATAAGTGGTACATCTGGGTCTAATTTGTTGACGTATGGTCTACCTACTCTTACTGGCCAAATTTGCATCATTTGTAATTTTTTGATTCCATCTTCAGTTTCAACTTCAGCAATGTCATCTATTACAGTGTGTCTTCCACTTTCAATAGATTTTATTGTTCCTGAAACATTAGGTGGTACCATTACTTTGTGTTCTATTGCTACAGTTTCTTGTACTGTACCAAGAATATCTCCACCGGATACTTTGTCTCCAACAGATACTGTTGGTTTAAAGTCCCATTCTTTTGTTTTATCTAATGCTGGTACGTCTACCCCTCTAGGTAAGTAATCTCCAGATAAACTTTTAATTTCAGTTAATGGTCTTTGAATACCATCGTAAATAGATTTAAGTATACCTGGACCTAATTCTACTGAGAGTGGACCACCAGTACTTTCTATTTTTTCTCCTGGTTTAATACCAGCAGTTTCTTCGTAAACCTGAATTGTAGCTGTGTCGCCTTCAAGTTCAATAATTTCACCTATGAGTCCAATTTCACCGACACGAACCATTTCGTGCATCTGGGTACCTCTCATACCTCCACCGACAATAACTGGACCTGCAATTTTAATAATATTTCCTGTGATCATTTTACCATCTCAACCCCAATAACTCTTTTAATAAGTTCATTCATTGGGTCAGTTTCTCTTTTATGTGAACCTGACTTATCTGGTACTTCTATTATCATTGGTAATGCTGTTGAATTAGTATATTTGGTAATATCTTCCCTTAATTCATCACCAATATGTTCAGTAGTAATAATAATAGAGTAATTATCATCTACTAACTGTTTTAAAGTTGTTTTTGCTTCATCTTCATTATGTACAGGGAAACCGCTTTTGATTCCACCTAACATAAAACCAGTTACTGTATCTGGATCTGCCATTATAGCGATATCTTTTTTCATAATAACATCTCCTTAATTTCGGAACTAGGTATAATAGGTCCGCGTTTACTTCTTGCGATAATTTTAAGATTTTTGATTTCAATTTCTTTTTTATACATGAAACCAACAATAGGACCTATACCAAATGGTTTTTTCCTAAAGATATTTTTAGCTGTATCTCTTTCATATGTATCTAATGCTTCATCAAATACTGAAATTGATTGTGTTTGATTATATTCTGGTATATGATCTGCTACCACACTACCATAATCTGAACTTTCGATACTGCTTAATAATGAATTCATATCTTCAGATTCCATGAACTCTTTAAGTTTCCAATCACGTAATCTGTAACCTCTGTTAATTACATATGGATTGATTTGTTCAAATGAAAGACCATCTGCTTTAGCTCTCATTATAATCTTAATATTTTCGATATCTACTTTTGTTCCTATGTAACTGTGTAACATTCTAGTATTGTCATCTTCTTGACTTGAAGAAGCTACTAGTAATTTATCATAGTAATAATTATCTAATGCTGATTCTAATGTTAATAAAGTTTTATTTTCATTGTAATCAGGTAAAGCATCTTCTAGTAATTTAGCATATGGTGTTCCTTCAAGAGCAACAATTAATTCTTGAACAGAATCTGCTTCAATTAATTTGTCTTGATCATTTTTAAGAGCACCGTATGGAACTAGTAACTCACGAGTTTCTTCTTCATTTAATTTAGCTTCTTTAGCAATTAGTACACTTTTTATGTTTTTAATATCCCATTGGTCTAACATTAATTCAAATGTTGGTTTTAATGTTTTAGGTGCAATTCTTGCAAGTAAATCATATGATTCAGCTAAGTTTGCATCTAATGCTTGTTCAATTGGGTATTTGTCAACAAATTTCGCATAATCTCTTGTACCTCTTAAGTAATTTTGTACTTCTTCAAGGCTTTCTGCTTCTGCTAATTCTGTGAGTTGTTTTTCACTGAATAATTTTCCAATTTTAGCTCTAACTCTTGAGTTAGGGTATGTATATGGATAATATTCCATCAATGGTCTGAAAGTTATTACTACTATGATTGCTCCTATTACAGCAAGTACCACTACTAATAATGCAATGAATGCTTCAGGAGAAGAGAATCCGAAAGATGTAATTAAATCTGTAATGCTTTCTTCCATTTAAATTCTCCTCCTATGACTAGCTAAATAGTTTTTTAGCAACCTCTGATCTTAAATATTTTTTATATCGAAGCATACGAGCTTCAATTGTATTTTTAACTTCGATTTCACCATCAATAGTTCTAACTACTGCTCCACCAATAATTTCTATTGGTTCTCCAATGATGAAGGAAGTTTCTTTACCTGTTTCTTTAGTAACATATTCGGATACTTCATTAATCATAGATTTTACATTATCAACATCATCTGCTCTTACGAGAATTTCAAGTTGATTTCCACCTACTTGTAATGAAGCATCTTTAATCATATTTTTTAAAGAATCCACATATGTTGTGGAATTTTCAGATGCTTGTTTTTCAATTTTTTCTGATGCAATTCTGAAAGCTTTATCGATTAATTCTTCACGAGCTTCTAATTCTTTTCTTCTTGATGAAACTTTAGCTTCTGAAATAATTTGTTGATATTTCATGTCAGCTTGTTTTTCTGCAGAAGCAAGAATTTGTGCTGCTTCTTCTTCAGCTTTTTCATTACCAGTTGCACTAATTTCATCACATTGTGCACTAGCTTTGGAGAGAATTTCATCAGCTTGTGCTTTAGCATCTGCGTTAATACTGGATATTATTTTATCTGCTCCAACGCTCATCTAGTTTCCTCCAAAAAAATATTGTTTTTAAAGGCCATGAATGCCTTTAGTATTATCTACTTATGCTCCGAGTATTCCACCGAATACTAATAATAAGATAGCTATAAGGAAACCGTAAATAGCCTGAGTTTCAGGAATAGCTGTAAATACTAAACCTTGAGCAAACATACTAGGTTCTTCTACAACTGCACCTACAGATGCACTTGATGCAATACCTTGACCCATACCTGAACCAAGACCACCGAAACCAACTGCTGCTCCAGCACCGATTGCGACTAAACCTGAGGTTACTCCTAATGGGTTACCTCCCATAATTCCTGAAAATACTAATAATAAGATAGCTATAAGGAAACCGTAAATAGCCTGAGTTTCAGGAATAGCTGTAAATACTAAACCTTGTGCAAACATACTTGAATCTTCAGCTACTGCACCTACAGATGCACTTGATGCGATACCTTGACCGATACCTGAACCTAATGCTGCAAAACCTACTGCAACACCAGCACCTATTGCAGCTAATGCTGAACCTAATGCTAATTCTGCTGCCATAATTTTTTCCTCCTAATTGAATAAAGTTATTTTTGTGATATGTGCTGTCAAACACACGATTTTTTTACGACATGTGGATAAAATTTCCATTCATGAACTTTTGTAAACATGATGTTGTGTTTATTTAAACACAATTTATCCTAAAGTTTTTATTAAATTTTTTAAAATAATATCTGAAATATTATAAATTAATTTCAAATTATTTTCTTAATTTAGTATGAATTCTAACTGCTTTGAATGGTGTGAATTCTGCACTGTCTCCTTCGTAGAAGTTTCCGAAGAATTCTACAAAGTGTAGACGAAGTGAGTGGATAAATGCTCCCATGGACTGGAATGCAATGTTGAATAAGTGTATACCTAAGAATACGATTATTCCAATAACAATACCTACATATGGTACCATACCTGTTAACATTTCACATAAGAGGTTAGCAGTCATTGCAATACCACCTGTTGAAAGACATAATGCAAGTAATCTTGAATATGATAATACATCTCCAATGAAACCGAATATGTCCATTACTCCCATTGGTCCTGCTCCGTATATTAATAGTAATAATGCAATTACGAATATTACTCCTAAAGCTATTAATGAACCGGTTAATAAGTATGCTACTATAGATAGTTCAATGAGAACCCAACATAATTGTCCACCACATAGTTCTTTGATATTACCACGTTTTACATTGTCAATAATACCGAATAAGAATGCTATGTTTAAGTGTATTAAACCTATGATTATAGCAATAATCAAAATGTTTTCCGGATGTGCAAATGCATTGATTGACGGTATAACCGTTGGTAAAGGTGCATTAGCATCACCAAATATAAATCTAGGGACAAAGTCTCCTATGAATCCTCCTGTTAGCAATCCTAACAGAATTGTCCATAAACCACATTGTAGTACAACTACACCAAATGATTTATATGTTTTGCTGAATTTTCCCATTCCCTGATATAGAATGAATCCTACAATTGCCAATATGATTCCATAGAATGCATCGGTTAAACAGTAACCGAAGAAAAATGGGAAACAAAATGCCATGATTATAGTAGGGTCTATATCTTTGTAGTTAGGTGTTGAGTACATGTTTACAAATAATTCATATGGTTTTGCAAAACCAGGATTTATTTGTTTTACAGGAACTTTGTTGTTGTCTATTTCTTCTTCAGTAGGATCTTCTACTTCAATAATACTATGACCATCTGAAAGTTCGTCTATTAAAGATAATGTTTCATCAACATCGTCTTTAGGTACCCATGCCTTAAACATCTTAGAAGTTTTTGTTTCACCGAAGTATGAGTATATTTCTGTTCTTTCTTTTTCAACTTCTAACTGTTCGTTAATTACTAAAAGATGTTCTTTTGAACGTTGGCCTATTTCGCCAATATCTTTTAAACATTGATTTCTTTCTTTTTCCAATTCATCTAGTTTGCCTTGAGATGCTTCGATAATTTCACTAGATTTACCGCTTAAGCCGGATACATCTAATTTTTCAAATTCCAAACGTCTTAAGACACCAGATATTTCTTCTTCAAAGTTGCTTGAAGCTACGATAACTAGAGGTACGTATGTTACATCACCTTTGGTAGATGTTGAACCTTCTGATATATATACTTCATCAGTAATTTCTTCAATTTGTGATTTTGCATCAGATAAATGTTCAGTTGGTAATTTACCTGTTATTACACTAGTGTATTTAGTGTTTTGTAAATAAGCAAAATCAATGTCGAAACTATCTAATTGTGTTGCAACATTTAAAGAATCATTATATTTTGTTTTTTCAGATCCAATTTCATTCATTCTTGATTCAATTGGACTGAGAACATTATCAACTTTACTGATTATTTCATCAGCCTTATCAGCTAATTCTTCAGATTTTAAATCTTCAACTTCTGTTGGATGAATTTCTTTAGGGCTGATATATCCTTTAATAACATCCACTATACTTTGTGATTGCTCTGCAGATTTTAAAGTATCAATAATACTGTTACATTTCATTGATAATGAAGCTATTCTGCTAGCAACAGGGTCTTGCTTTGATACATCTAACCCTTCGTATTCTTCTTCCTCCTGGATTAATTCAGATAAGTCATCTATCTGTACATAACCTTTTTCGTGAAGTGCGTCTACGATTGGTTTAGCGTATTCGTTCAATGTTACTATGCTTAATTTTTGCATTTTCGCTGGCCTAAACATAGTCATCCCTTTATAATACAGTTTCGATTATTATTTCAGCTGCGTCATCAACTTTATCTTGGGAACCTCTTAAGGATTCTTTGATATTTGCTTCAGATTCGTTTGTAATGATAACTGCTTGTTTACCAGCTTCTTCTTCTTTTGCAAGAATAATATGTTTAGCTTGGTCTTCAGCTTCAGCTTTTGCTTTATCAATTACAGAATCTGCATTAACACGAGCTTCTTGGATCATTTCAGTTGATTTTTTTGTTGCTTCTTCTATAGTGCTATCTGCTTCAGACTCTGCTTGTCTGATTTTAGCAATAGCATCAGAAATATTTGCCATTTATAAATCACCTTTTATATGATCAATTTTTATTTTTTTGATATCATACTTTAAAATAACTTATTAAATTTTAAATGTAATAAAAAAGTATGATAATTCTTTAATTAAGATTTAATTAATATTTTTAAAGTAACTGAATATCACCTCAAGATAGACATGAGAACTAATAATTTTAAACTCTTTTACTAAGTTAGAGCATATAAAATTATAATCAGTTCATAAAATTATATCTTATAAATATATATTTTATTTGTTATTAGTTATATAATTTTAGAGAGAACCAGAAAATGATAAGCAGTTATAATAAATAGTAATAAATAAATGAGAAAAAAAAATATGGTTTAGACAATAATAGAATAATGACATATATAATTAAGAAAAGAAAATATATGGAGGATAAAAGTTAATAATTCTATTCAAAACGTATTATTGGCTTGGACAAGTGCCGTCTTGCCTCTGTTGGTACTTCATAAAATCCTTCCTTAACATCCCTTGGAATAATTTCAGCAATCTTTTGACCTTCTTTATCCTTATGTCCACATTTTGGACATTTAAAACCCTTGTCTTTACCAGCCGATTTCATACGTTTACCACAAACACATAGTGGATTTAGATATTTATACTGATTTGATACTTTTCTAAGCTTGAATTTTTCAATATTTAGGGTATGATTTTCATTTACTCCACCATATATTGTTAATTCATCACCCACTTTTAACTTTCGAACAATATTTCTAAATGACTTTGTAGGTTCAAAAGCAGCACATTCAATACATCCAGTATCATCACATACATCAAAGAATACATGACCTCCCTCAATATCATGAGGATTTGATGATACTTTACAGTCAAAACAGTAACATCCAGTATCTTTCATATCACATATTTTAACATTTTCTTGAATATGCATATCGGTATGCTGATTAGTCTTGAATATTCTATATCCTTCAATATCCTCATAGGATATTACCATTTCATGTGCTTGTTCTACAATCTCCGGAGTATTTCCTCTAATTCCATACAATACAGGACATGGAGTATGAGGTTCTATAGCTGCATAATTTCCTTCCATATCAATATTGTCAAATGTTTCAGGATATGTTTTATCATTCATTTCAAAGATACTTTCTTCATCAAGCCTGCGTTTTGTCCCATAATTCTCTTTTGTACGGTATGCCAGACATTCATAGGTTACATCATCCAATTCTATGCTTATTGCCGCAATAGATCCTATTATTCCCCTTCCTTTCTTGAACTGATAATATTCGATATCATTATCTTCTGCAAATTGCCTGGCATAATCTATTGTATATATATTATATATTGCATCAATTGCATACTGTGACATTTTCTCTGTAATTTCTCCAGTATAAAATACTACACCAGGATTGGTGTTAACACCATCAAACATTGAATACTTTTCTACATTATCCAGTACAATCCCTTTAACCTCATCAATTTGGTTCTCTGGAATCTCAACAACAAATGATAAAGCACCATTACCCCTAGTCTTATAACGTGCAAATGGATTTAGACGTATGAGTCTAGGATAATCCATTGGTTTGATACCTATATCTGCAAGTTTATCCAAAATGATATGAGTAAGATATGTTGTACACATCCCCTCTGCCGAATCAGTATCATCAATTCCCACATGTAATTTAATAATATTATCTGTATCTTCCATAGTATACTCCATATAAAATTAATATATACTAATTTATTAACTTCTTAAGTATATATTATATATTATGAAATTAGATAATTCAATAAATCGTGAAACTATTCTTAAGGATATCAATCACTTGCTCGTATCATATGGATATAAAACATCCAACATATATGACAGAAGCTGTTTTGATATACTGGCACGAAAAAATAATGTATTGATAATACTTAAAATTCTGGTAAATATAGATAGCCTAACGGCCATGCAAGCAGAAGAATTATCTAAGATTAGCGGAACATTTCTTGCAAGTCCCATAATTATTGGATTAAAATCAAAACATCATTACCTTGAAGATGATGTGGTATATGAAAGACATGAAATACCTGTTATTTCCCCACAAACATTATGTGATATTATAGTAAACAATATGCATCCAGAGATTCTTGCAAAAAGAGGAGGATATTATGTTAAGATAAATGGAAGTCTGCTTAAACAATTACGTGAACAAAAAAATCTATCACTAAAGGAACTTGCAGATTTAAGCCATGTATCAAGAGAAACCATATATAAATATGAACAGGGAAATAGTCAGACATATCCTGAAACAGCAATCATGCTTGAAGAAGTTCTAAACAAACCCATCACCCTATCCATAAACCTACTGGAATCAGAACAAAAGAATACCTTAGATACTACAATACAGGAGCCAATGGAACTTATAAAACTAGGATATGAAATTAAATCATCCAATAAAACACCATTTGATGCAGTTTCCATAAGACCCGAAGATACTAAGGAAGTCAGTGCATTAAAAAATAAAATAGAAGAAAAGCTAATAGAAATAGATAAACTACGTAATGAAATTAACAAGAAAAGCAGTGATACAGAAATACTTCTAACAAATATGGATAAGAATAGAAATAACAAGACATTGGATTTGATTGCAGAGAAAACCAATGACATTGCTTCAGTAACTGGACACAAAGCATTATTTGTATTAAAACGTGAACATGAAGGAAATTCAATTAAAAGCATACCTGCAATATATACTTGGGAACTAGAGGATATGGAACAGATTAGTGAATTAAAAAAATTAATAGATGAAAGAACAAATGAATCCAATTAGGATTTAAGTATTTCATTTATTATACCAATAGTTTCCTCTGCCTCACTCACATTTGCAATACCAATACATACATTGTCAATATAATCTATATCCTTGATAAAATCATATGCTTCCTGAGGCTTTAGAATACCTGTTGCAAGAGTTCTATTAGCAATAACAGTCTTATCCAATCCTTCAACCAAAGACTTGAATTCATCACGATTATCCTTATGAAAGAAGTTACAGTCCATCATATATCCATAGAAATTAAATGGAATCATAATAGTATCAAAGTCATCTATAAATGATGAATCTGCAATTAAAGGCAGATTTTTAAATGGCATTCTTGTCTCAATAGCAGGAATATATGAAGCATCCCTAATTCTTGAAAGACAATCTGATATAATATCATAATTATCTTCTTCTATATTCTTATCTACAAACAATCCATCCATAATAACAGTTTCAACATCAAATTCTGAAAATACTTCCAGATCACCATCAAGATTATCACATGTAGAAAAGGCAGTGACTTTCCACTTGTTGCCATTATTCTGTGACAGTCGAAGAGCATTGATTAAATCCTCATTATTTTTTAGCATAATATTATTTACACCTAGCTGATAAGCCTTATCAATTACTTCAACTATATTTTCAGGTTGTCCTGAAAAATCCAATTCATATATCCGAGACCTGTGTCCAAACTGAAAACCTAACGTGAAGGGTGAACATCCCAGAATTACTTTATTAAAAGTCATCAATATCAAATCCTATAAATATTTTTTTACTTAGTATATTATTATTTATATTATTAAAAACATAATTATTACTATTAGAGATAGACCTTATATTATGTTTAGAATAAATACAAATCATAAATAATATAGTGTAAAAAACACATTATTATCTCATCAACAAAAATAATAGGAGAACAAACATGCCAAAAGTATTAATAGCAGATAAAATTAACGAAAAAGGTATAGAAGTATTAGAAGATGTAGCAGAAGTAGTTAATAATCCTACAATAACACCAGAAGAACTTCTTGAAACAATTAACGAATATGAAGGAATTATAGTAAGAAGCAGAACCAAAGTTACAAGAGAAGTAATTGAAAATGCTGAAAATCTTAAAATAATTGCAAGAGCAGGAGTAGGTGTGGACAACATTGATGTTAATGCAGCAACAGAAAAAGGTATTATGGTAGTAAATGCACCACAATCAACATCAATCACAGTAGCAGAACATGCAATGGGATTAATGTTATCACTATCCAGAAAAATTGCAATAGCAGATGCATCAGTTAAAGCAGGTAAATGGGAAAAAAGTAAATTTATGGGAATGGAACTAAGAAACAAAACTCTTGGTGTAATCGGAATGGGAAGAATCGGAAGCCAAGTAGTTAAAAGATCAAAAGCATTCGAAATGGATGTAATAGTATATGACCCATACATAACCGAAGAAACAGCAAAATCATTAGGTGTTGAAATCACTACACTAGAAGACCTTATTGAAAGAGCAGATGTAATGACCATACACGTACCATTAACACCTGAAACAAAAGGATTAATTTCAAAAGAACAGCTTTTAAAAATGAAAGACAATGCAATAATTTTAAACTGTGCAAGAGGAGGAATCATCAACGAAGCTGACCTTTATGAAGTTCTTAAAGAAAGACCAGAACTTAAAGCAGGTTTAGATGTATATGAAAATGAACCACTAGAAGACAGTCCATTAACAACACTTGACAATGTAGTACTTACACCACACATTGCAGCATCCACAAAAGAAGCACAACGTGATGCAGCAATAATTGTAGCAAAAGAAGTAAAACATGTAATACAAAATGAAACACCAACAAATGTATTAAACATGCCACTAGTAGACTCAGAAACCTTCCAAAAACTAAAACCATACTTCCACCTATCAGAAAAACTAGGTCAAATACTCGTACAAACAACAACACCAAACATATCTGAAATGAACATAATCTATGGTGGAAACGTATCTGGCAGAGCAAAAGAACCATTAACCAGAGAATTACTAAAAGCATTCCTAAACCCTATACTAACAGAACCAGTTAACTCTGTAAATGCAAAATCAGTTGCACAACAAAGAGGTATTGAAATAACTGAAGGAGAAACTGACAATACCAAACATGATGCATTAATGAAAATTGATATTAAATATGATGACAAAAAAATGACCATCACGGGTATAATAGAAAACAATACACCAAAAGTAATTTCAATTGACGACTACAGTTTAAATATGATTCCTGAAGGAAAAATGGGAATAATAAAATACATTGACTTACCAGGAACCATCGGTACAATTGGCAAAATATTAGGTGACTACAAAATAAACATTGCAGAAATGCAAGTTGGAAGAGAATCTGAAGGCGGCGAAGCTGTAATGGTTCTTAAAGTAGACCAAGAACTAAGTGAAAATGCAATTAAAGACTTAGAAAACACCGAGGACATCATTGAAGTTAAAGCTGTAACTTTATAAAAACATTTAAAAACTAAACCCCATTATTATTTTTTTTTTTGAAAAATGCGACAATTTAAATATTACAATAATTCTATTTACACAAATAGAAAATTCATTCAATAGCATATTAAAAAAAATAGAAGGTTATGGGAAAAATAATTATTGATCATTTCTTAAACGTTCATTTTCTTCTTTTAAACGTTTAATATCTTCTTCCATCTGTTTTATTTCATCATCCAATTCTTCTGATGATTTACCAGTAGATGTCTCTAGTTGTTGTTGTTTTGCAAGATTTTTTGGTGATTTTTGTACCTTTAGAATAATTTCATCAATGTTATCCCCAGGCGTTCTGTCTGTACGTACATCAACTATCAAATCATCACCCACTTCATACTCAGGAGGTACTGGCAATTGTTTTTCAATTACTTTACCTTGACTTTCAATGTTGATATTTACCCATTTAGGTACTTTAGGATCCACAATTTCTGCATCTTTAGGTTCTGCTTTTTTTGAATTATCTTTTTTATCCATAGGCTTTTGCTCCGCATTATTCTTATTTTTTAATACTAAGTTCTTACGAGATAATCCTGTTGAATTTATATAATAATTACTTTTAGGTTTATTATCATTGTTTTCATCAGCTGATGGAACATAATCATTATGTGTACTGTCAAATTCATTGTCACTAATTTCATCAGGAATATCCATAGACTTTTGACTATCAAATGAATCATCATTATCGGAAAAATCAATATTATCAAGAGAATCCTCATCATTTGATTCATCTGAATCTTCTTCATGCTCCAATCGTTCTAATTCTGCGAGGAGTTCATCATCAAATAATTCTTTATCAATATCTAATTCATCCCATTGTTTAAGTTCCACTTCTTCACCCAAATCAACTACTTTATAATCTATTGGATTACCAAATGCATCATAGGATGCAATTGTAGCATCTGTATAAGGTCTGCAAATGATTAAATGGAAATATCCATTTTTTCCAAAGAATATTCTATCTGCATCAGAAGGTCTGTTACTTGGTCCTGGATGACTATGTATTGAACCTACTGCATCTGTAGTAATTGGCATCATGAAAACTTCCATTACTGCACTGGTTTCAGAAGCCTTAAATGGTAAAAAAATCAGTCCTGTGATTTTAAGGATTTTTTTATTAATTTTTCCAGATAATAAAGCCACATATTCCTTTGGATCAGCTTCTCTTGCAATCTTTACTACTTCTTCTATTACTCGTTTGTCTATTTGAACTTCGTCAAATGTTTTGTCATTTCCTAGTAACTTACTTAATTTTTTCTGAAAATCCATGTTTCTACCTCAAGATAATGATA
This sequence comes from Methanosphaera stadtmanae, assembly GCA_015062825.1. Lineage (GTDB taxonomy): Archaea > Methanobacteriota > Methanobacteria > Methanobacteriales > Methanobacteriaceae > Methanosphaera > Methanosphaera stadtmanae_A. The sequence continues at coordinate 37,108 of SUTR01000003.1, read as the reverse complement.
TCAAGATAAAGAATTATTTTATTAATATAATTATTATATGTCATTCTCGTATTAAATTTATTTGCATATCTACATAAACTTTTTTATAAGTGGAGATATTCTTTTTATTATTTTCAGGATTGATGTTTTCCTTCTGATATTCCTTCTTATATACCGCTATACCTCTCTTTTGCCATGTGGGTACATGTGCAATGTTCACTCCATTTTCATATAACAATTCATGAATCTGTGACTTGTTGAGTCCATATAAAATCTGGGAGGTTTCCCGGGAACTATGTGTCTTGTTAAGCATGGACTGTGCATATCCATTTATACAGTTGCGCCATGCTTCATCCTGTCGCCATTTAAAGTATTGCTTTAAATTATTTGTCATTACTATACGACAATCAAAGGAGGGAATATCCATATTTGTTATATCAATGTCAAATAAATCCTTTGATTTATATAAATGTTTCATGAATGATGCTGTGACATATGATGCCACTACAGAATCCAACTTTTCTACACGTCCATTGAATGGTTGTTGTTCAAAGAGTATGCTGATTTCATCAGAGAATATATATACATATTTTGCATTAAATTCAGACAATACATCTTTTGATACTTCAATGAATATATCACGCAATCGTTTATCAAATGGCTTTGTTAGTTTTAATTGTTTAGTATATTTTGAAAATGTTCTTCCATCCAATCGCAGTATAACTGGAACATCAGGAACAGTCTTTAATTGAGAGAAGATTTCATATGATTTCATTATATTACCTAAAAAAAATATTGTTATAGAATTTTAGAAAAAAAAGGAATTAAATAAAAAAATAGGTGATAATCAGTAAATATCATAGGATATTACTTTAATTATTCTAAGAACCGATTTGTATTGTTTTATTTAATTTATTTAGAAGACTAGCTGCAGAATATGCTGCTAATGCACTTGTTTTTGGATTATTGGCACTTGCCACATTTGATGTTATTGTGGTTAATTCACCAAATGTTCCTTTAAGATGAATTTCATGTGTATTATTCTTAATTTTAGAATCTGCTATAATAGTTACATCAACATCAATACCAGAAGCCAAACTTAATGTTGAAGATACATTGATATTTTTTGGGAATAATTTAACTGCCTCTGATGCTTTGCCTTCAAATAATATTCGTTCATCTTCCCCATCATCCAACTCTACAGATAATGATACTGGAGGTTTTCTAGTTGTTAAACTTATAGATGTTATATTTCCCATATTTGCTGCATTAACTGTGTCGATACCAGTAATTGCACCTGTTGGAAGATGAATTTTCACATTATTTTCTTGTGCTAACTTTAAAAGTTCATCATAAAATTCAGAATCCAATAAGGCCCCCACACTCATTATGACTACATCACAGCCAGCAGACAATATTTTAGGAACATTAGAAATGACTGCCTTTTGTGATGCTGATTCCAGAATTAGATCTGATTTTTCAATTAATTCATCAAGAGTTTCTACTGCAGTGATATTTATCTTCTCGGCCAATTCTTTAGCATTTTCATAGTTTAAATCATAAAGATATTCTATGTCTGCATCTAATTTACCCGATAGTTTAAAATCTATTATTGCCTTAGCTATTGCTCCACAACCCATTATACCAATTTTCATCAAAATACTCCATTATTTATTGTTTTTGAGAATTTATTTTTGGTTGTGGGATGCTTTGAGGTTGTCTTTTCATCTGTTTTTGTTTCATTGCATTTTGGTATTGTGTTAACTTGTTTTGATCTACTAATATAATATCTCCGACAGCTGATACTAATTCATATGGAATATCAATAATACCTTCGGTTGTTACTTGATTCATTGTTTCTTCTTCAGGCACTATTCTCATTGAATTTCTTATTACATCACGTAATCCAGCACTTCTATTTTCTTCAGTTATAGCTTTGGTTTTGAAAAAAGAAATTCTACCTTTTTTAATATTTAATACTATTTCGTTGACTTGTCCTATAAATTTTCCTTCTGTGTTGTAAATGTTTCTATTGTAAAATGTTGTTAAGTTTACCATAATTACCACCAAGATATTGTTTATATATGAAATTAATAAATTACAACTAATTATGTTTTTTTTAATGCATACTTTAGCTTATTTGATAATATTATCAAATATAATTTCTAGTGTATATAATTTATATCAGACATAATATATAAAAATAACCTAGTAAATTTTTAGTATCAATGAATTTTAAAAATATTAGAATAACTTAAAACAGCAATAAAAAATAATAATTACGATTTAAATAATAATTAATAGGAAAATTATTCGATTCAAATATAATAATTTAATGATAAATAAAAAAATTTTTAGGAATAAATAATATGTGGGATACCAGTAAAGATTATAGATTAAAAGTTGCTGAAAAATCAATAGAAGATTTTGTTAGAGTAGTTGAAGGATCAAACCTACGAGGATCATGGAATAAGAAACAAGCACGTTTACTTGCAAAAAATATGAATCCTGATATTCAGACATTATACTATTCATATGTTTCACCACAGGAATTAGCTGAAACTCCACAGATGGAAAATCTTTTAAAAAGTGCTGATGAAATAATTGAAAATATTGGTGGAGAAGACTATGCTAAGAAATTCCAGTCAGAACTTAACAGACAGGAACGGGAAAAACTTGACTTGCCACTTGCTAAGATGAAATTCTTCTTCAACACAATAAGAGGATTGCCTGACAGATTAAAACTTGGAGAGATAGATGATCCAGTTATAGGAGTAGATATCCAGGTTGGCCAATTGGTTAGTGTAAGCAAACACCAGAAAACAGATAACTTAATGGTCTGTAATGTAAATCTAGGAAAAAGGGCAATTACTGTCATTACCAATGACCTGACTGTAAAGGATAATGACAAGGTAGGAGTAGCATTGCTTCCACCATCAGAATTTATGGGAGTTGCAAGTGAAGGAATGTTTTTAGGTGCTGGTGAAGGAATATTGAAGGATGTTGAAGGAGAACTTGGAAGCCTTCCACAACATATTGATGTAAATGCATTGAATGAAACAAGAAATCTTGTTGATGCATATATCAAAGATTAACTAGAACCCTATAAAAATAATAAAAAGAGAAGATTAATAAGTTAACATATTATTTTTCTCTTTTTGTGCACACTTAAAGCTTTAAGTATAGCTTTCTGATAAATTAAGCAATAAAAATGTTTTAATTGGAATATAGCTAATATTTTCTCTTTTTTCAATATTTTTGTAATATCTAATATTATTATACCCTATTATATAGTAAAATTTTAAATTGATAATTTAAACTCCTCAATATATTTTAAAAAGTTATTTAAACAGTTTATGATATTTTTTTTTGAAAAAAAAAGATAGGATGTGTAATCTAAAAAAATAGATAAAAAACATATAATATGTTATCTAAAAATTAGAGAATCATATTATATTAAGACATTTAGAATATACTGTTTAAACTGTCAATTTCATCCAGTAGAGTTTTGACTTGACTGTCATTTATCTCACTTTTAAAATCACTGACGTAGTGTTGATATATGTTCATTGAGATTAGAACTATTACTATTATGCCTGCAAGCAATAGTATGTATTCAGCTGATATTTGTCCACTTGACTGTTGGATTAACTTATTTTCATACATTTTTTTCACCTATATTGCAAGTATTGTTCGTATTACTATCTGTGATATGTAATATACTCCTAGACTGGATGGGATTACAATGAACATCAATAGAACTGATTTTTTTGAATTTGAATATAATAAGTCACCTATTAGAAAGCTCACCATTATGGAATGAATGATTATATAACCAAGACTTGCCATAGGAATATAATCAATTAATGAATTTGTTCGTCCAACATTTGAGAGAAAGATTGTGTAGATATTTATGGTTCCAAATGCAAATGGCGTGGCTATTATTGCTGCAATTAATAGAAACATTATTGACATGATTATATTGGCCCGTGATTCTTTTTGAAGCATCTGCATATCCTTTAAGTCCATTGCAATTTCTTCAAGTATTTCAGATAGATTTCCTCCTGTTTGTTTTGTATTTATGATTATTTGAAATACTTGTTTTACATTATTTGACTGACATCTGTTAATCAGATCCGTGAAGGATTCATCAAATGATTTTCCAAGACTCATTTCTATTAATGATCGCTTTATTTCATTATTTAGATATCCATCCTGTGTTTTTGATAGTTCATTTAATGCTGATTCTATTGCCAGCCCTACATTCAACAATGCTGATAACTGCAGTATATACTCAGGCAGCTCTTCATTAATATTATCCTCCCGTTTTTGCATTTTGTACACAATATATAATATTACTACAACGTATGGTGCAAGTGTTATTATTGGAACCGATAACGGATTCACATTAATTGTTATGAATAGTATTGTTGTTATAAACAGCAATATTAATGCCATTATTGTTGTATATGTGATAAGGTCTGTTATTTTTATGTAATATCCCAATTGTATAAGGTTATCCTGCATTTTATCAAGATATTCTTCAGGAATATGCTTGTTTATAATTATTTCTGATTTTGTTGTTATTATATTTAAATATTCTATTAAATTATTGTACATAATATATTGAATTTAATATATTTTTATAATAATATTTATATTTTATTAAGAATTGTTAAAAAAATAAGAAAAAGATGGTGATTAAAGGAGAAAATCTAACTGTTTATCAAGACTTGTCAGTACTTCAGGATTCCTCTTGACAAGAATATCATCCTCTATCCTTACACCAAATTCCCCAGGTATGTAAATACCAGGTTCTGCAGTTATAACCATATTCTCTTCGAGAACACCTTCACTGTTTTGTGATACATTAGGATCTTCATGAATGTCAAGACCAAATCCATGACCTGTACTGTGAATGAAGTATTCACCATAACCATACTCCGTTATTACATCACGTGCCGCCTTATCAACATCAGATATTTCAACTCCCGGAGCAATAGTGTTTATTGCAGCTCTTTGTGCTTCAAGTACTATATTCCATATTTCCTGTTGACGTTCTGAATCTATAAATGTTCTTGTTATATCTGAACAGTAATGATCATACTTTGCACCCCAATCCACTACGATAGGTGTTTCCACCCCGTTCATTGATGTAACAGAATGAGGAGAACTGGAACGTTTACCTGATGCTACAATTGTATCAAATGCAGGTTTGATAGAACCGTTGATAGTCATGTCAAACTCCAATGTTGCAGCTGCATATTTTTCAGTACTGGTAAAGTCTATTTCACCAATGGCATTTTCTGCTATTCCTATGGAATTTTTTATCTTGGTTATTTCATCCTTGGTCTTTGTCTTACGTAAATCCTCCAGTACTGTTGATGTTTGAATGTTGTTCAAATCATCTGTTAAAAACTTTGTAAACTGGAAATCAAGAGAATTTTCCACTGCAATGCTGCCGGACAATTCATCTTTAACCTCACTTAACTTAACTATATCTCTTGTTTCTACTTGGGATAATTCCTGTGCATCTTCCTTATCAATACTGTTGACATATAATATTGGTTCATCCTGTACTATTAAATATGCAAAGCTTGTAGGATAAAAATCAGATATGTATTTTATATTTTCAGGCTTATATACAAACATTGAATCAATATTATCATCATGTAATCTTGAGATTAATTCTTCATTTTTCATCTTGACATTCCTCCTATTTGAGAAGATTAATTTTTTTCTATTTAATAACTTTTTGTATTAACATTTAAATATGTTTAATTAAATAGTTATATTGATAAAGATAGGAAATGATAATATGGTTACATTTTCAAAAACAGAAATCAAAGATTTAACAATAGCAATCATTGTTATAACTTTAATATATTCATTAATGTTCAGCAGATCAATGAAAAATGGTGTAAATGGCATAATAATGCTTATACCAATAGCCCTGGTAACCGTTGGTTTAAGTTTTATACTGCATGAATTGGGACATAAATTTGTTGCACAGAAATATGGATTTTTTGCAGAATTTAGACGTTCAGACAAGGGACTGATTTTAGCATTTGTCACAGCACTGTTAGGATATATATTCATTGCACCAGGAGCTGTAATGATTGGATCACCAACAGGACGTATGAGCGAGGAAGAAAATGGTAAAATCTCAATAGCAGGACCATTGGTAAACATAGCCCTTGCCCTATTATTTATAGGACTAGTAATAACAATACGCCCTTTAATCACTAATGTAAATATGAGTACTATGATATACCTTTATTTAATCGCAATAATAGGATTTAATGTCAACAGTTATCTTGCATTGTTCAACCTACTTCCTATTCCACCATTAGACGGTTCAAAAGTTATAGGATGGAACTTTATAATTTGGATAATAACTATTGCAGCAAGTGGAGCATTGACTTATATATCATATACCAATATGTTGTTATTATAAATCCCCTTCATTCATTTTTTTAGACGATTTATTTTGAAAGATTTTAACAATAAGTAAAAATAGATATACTTATTAACTCATTTATTTTTAAAATTGAATACATTTTTTACATTGATTTATATGTTAAATGAAGTAGCAGTAAATTATAAAAAATCAACACATAGAGTAAGAAGTCCTGAAGAGACGTTGGAGAAGATCTCCAAGATTACAATGGACATTGGACTTACCCGAACTTCCAAGATTACACATCTTGATAGATTGAAGATACCAGTATATACATCTGTAAGGCCCCTGGCTGAGGAAGGTGCTGTGAGTGTATATGCAGGAAAGGGTCCTACTGATGTTCATGCAAAAGTCTCATCCATCATGGAAGCCATTGAAAGGTATTCTGCAGAACAACAGGAAAGTGATGAGACAATCATACAAAAGTACAATCCAGATACATGTCTTGATCCTGAAAGTTTAATATTGCCAAAAGACAGTTTTGATAATGAAGAACTTGAATGGGTTAAAGGATATTCAATCAAGACAGGAAAGGAAATATTAATTCCTGCAAATGCAGTTTATCATCCATATAATACTGAAGATGTACATCACATACACCTTTCCAATACAAATGGACTTGCATCTGGAAATGAACTTGAAGAAGCAATATTTCATGCAATGATGGAAGTTGTAGAAAGAGATGCATGGAGTTTCTTTGAAGCATATAAAGAACAAAAGGCAGAGATAAACTGTGACAATACAGAAAATGAATATATTAGGGATTTACTTCAAAAGTTTGAACAAAACAATGTATCAATAAGATTATTGGATTTGACTGTTGAAAATGAAATCCCAACAATTGCCGCCGTATCTGAAGACTTAACACTTAAAGATCCTGCATTGTTAACATTAGGTATTGGTACTCATCTTGATGCAGATATAGCTGCTATTCGTGCAATCACAGAAGTAGCTCAAAGCAGAGCCACACAGATTCATGGAACTCGTGAAGATACTGTTCGTGCAACACTTCTTCGTGAAACTGGATATGAACGTATGAAACGTTTAAATAAGCATTGGTTTAGAGAGTCTGAAGAAGTTATTAATCTTGAAGATATTGAAGATAAATCTACTGATTCATTTAAGGATGATATTGATATAAGTATGAAATTGCTTGAAAAGTCCGGAGTTGAAGATGCATATTATGTGGATTTAACCAGAGATATAGGAATTCCTGTTGTAAGAGTTATTATTCCAGGTTTAGAATTATTCAGTGTAGACACGTCACGTGTTGGAAGTAGATTAAAGCCAGATTACTTATAAGGTGATGCTTATGAAGCAAGTTATAGTTATGAGAACAGATTTGAAGATGGGTAAGGGAAAGATTGCAGCACAGGCATGTCATGCAAGTCTAGGTGCATATAAGAATTCCAGCAAGATGGACATCAGAAAATGGGAACGTGAAAATCAGAAGAAAGTTGTTCTTAAGGTTAAATCAGAAGAGGAACTTCTTGAATTATATTGGAAGATTAAGCCTACACGGATTGCATGTGCATTAATTACTGATGCAGGACATACCCAAATTGATCCCAATACAAAAACATGTTTGGGAATCGGACCTGCAGATGATGATGTGCTTGATGAACTTACAGGTCATCTCAAATTATTGTAAGAAGGGACTTTGAATGGTTACTGTTGTAAAAATTGGAGGCAGCCTTTTTCCAGAATATACCCTCGAATTATGTGAAAAACTATCACAAAGCAATGAAAAAATAGTTCTTGTAAATGGTGGAGGAGAATTTGCAAATCTTTTGAGAACATATCATAGGGATTACGATTATTCAAAGCAAGCAAATCATTGGAATGCCATTAGATGCATGGATATTATTGGAGAGTTAATAGCGGATAAAAATGATAAGATAGAAGCCACAAATGATATTAATTCGATTGAAGATATTCATAATCATGGAAATATACCATTATTATTATGTTATGATATTTTTAAGAGATATGATCCACTTATACATTCATGGGACATTACTTCTGATTCTATTGCCTGTTGGATAGCACATAAGATAAATGCCAAACTATTAATATTAACAAATGTAGAAGGTATATATAAGGGTAACATTTTCTCAAATGACAAAAAACTTATTAAAAGTATAAGTGCAAAGGAACTATTAATTTTTGAAGAAACTTGTGTAGATAAATGTTTACCAAAATTATTAATTAAATATAATTTAGACTGTTTTGTAATGAATGGTAAGTTTCCTGATAGGGTACTCCATCATTTAAACGGTGATCATAGATTTAATGAGAATTATACACATATTAGGAGGTAAAATTCATGGCAGACAAAATGATTTGTACTTCTTGTAAACAAGAAATTTCACCAATCGATGAATATGTTAAATTCCACTGTCCTGAATGTGATGCAGACATATACAGATGTCCTAAATGCAGAACCTTTGGACATGAATATACATGCGAATGTGGATTTAAAGGACCATAGATTTAATTGAATAAAATAAAAAAAACAATATAGGTGATAATAATGTCTGATGTAGCAGGAACTTTAAAAGTTATGCCAGAAAGCCCTGATGTAGATTTAAATGCATTAACTGAAAAAATTAAAACTGCAGTAGGCGACGAAGTATTTGAAAGAGTAGTTGAAGAACCAATCGGATTTGGATTAGTTGCACTAATTGTTACTATCGTAGTAGACGATGGTGAAGGTGGAACTGAACCTGCTGAAGAAGCAATTGCTGCTCTTGATGAAGTAGCTAGTGTAGAAGTAACAGATGTTAGAAGATTAATGTAAATTATTTATATTAATTTACACATCAAAACTTTTTTTTAAAAGATATACCATTTAGTAAGCTCCCTTTTTTTTGGAAATCATATCATAGTTAACAGTTCTTTTATCCAAAAGCTTAATTAAATTTTTTTAGCATATATTTTTTTGTTAATTTTAACAAGATATAAGTAATACTTATTTTATAAATAGTAATAATATTGTTATGATAGAAATTTATATTAGTATTATATTAGGAATTATAACTGGGATAATCACTGGATTAATACCCGGACTTCATGTAAATACTGTAGGAATAATCATATTCTCATTATCAGATAAAATAACCCAATATACAAGTGTTATAAGCTTATGCAGCTTTTTTGTGACTATTGCAATATGTCATTCAATGATAGAATTCATACCATCATTATTATTTGGTGTTGCAACAGAAGATACTCTTACAAGCATACAACCAGGACACAGATTGCTCTTTAAGGGACAAGCAAACAAAGCAATAAGATTAGTGAGTTTTGGAGGTTATTTTTCCATTATAATTTTAATAGTTCTGATGCCATTGTTATTTATAATTCTGCCAATAGCATATAGTTTACTAAAGAATTACATTGGAATTCTGCTGGTTACAACCATGATTATAATGCTTTATTATACAAATAAGAGCAATATTAAACGATTATATAGTAGCTTGATATTTATTGTATCTGGAATATTGGGACTTATTGTATTAAATAGCAATCTTGGAGGTAATCTTGCCCTTTTAACATTATTGTCTGGATTGTTTAGCATTAGCAGTTTATTATATTCAATCAATGAAAAATCAGTAATTCCACCACAGGAATCTAATGAGAATATTGTAATTGACAAAAACTTTAAGAAATCGACTTTTGCCGGGAGCATATCCGGTTGTATCCTTGGATTATTGCCGGGACTTGGACCTGCACAGGGAACTATTATTGCACAGACTTTGACATTTAATAAAAATATCACTCCTGAAGATTTTATTGTAACAAATAGTGGAGTGAATGTATCAGATACGCTCTTTTCATTAATCGCAATTTACTTAATAAACAATCCGAGAAGTGCCATTAGCGTATATGTAAGCAACTTGTTAAATGATGTGACATTAGCTCATGTAATATTCTTCATATTCATCAGCTTAGTTACAGCATCAATTGCATGTATATTATCCATAAAGATAGGAGATTATGTTATAAAGAGAATAAATAGGATAAATTATAGAAATACAAGCATTTTGCTTGTTATACTTATCACGTTGGTAGTTATGATTTATTGTATATATAGTGGAGGATGTCTGTGGTATGTAATACTCTGTTTTATAACAAGCATAAGTCTGGGAATTCTTCCTAACGTATTAAATATCAGTAAAAGTAACTTGATGGGTATTTTAATTGTACCCGCAATCATTACTTATTTAGGATTGTTGTGATTAAATAAGAATCAATTCCTTTGCTATTTTTTTTAGTTTTTCTTCATATTCTGTTGTATCAACATTAGGAAATGCATCTAGAATCACTATATCATATGTTTCATCCAGCATCTCAATTAGATCCAATATGTTTTCATTATAGATTTCATATGAATTCTCATTAATATCGTTTAGTTGAAGGTTTGTCTTTAAGTTGTCTATGGCGTTCTGGTTTATATCATTGAATACTACCTTTTTTGCATTTTTTGTTAGTGCATAAATACCCAGTGTTCCTACTCCACACATTGCATCGATTACTGTTGGATTTTCATATTTGTCAAGTATATAATCCAAGTCTTCAATCTTTGGTGATTTGGGCTTTGGATATTCTATGTGTATGGTGCTTTGTTGTTTATATAGGGTTAAGAGTCCTGTTGGTGTTTGTTGTATGTCACAGCGAATGTCACATCCAGCCATTAGCTGATAGTTATGCATATCATCTTTTTCAGTTAATTGTCCAATGGTTTGGTTAACATCCCCTTTAATTACTGCCTTTACTTCAGGCACTTCATCTTTTATAATCTGGGCTGTTTTTTCATCAATGTCCCCTATGATTATGACCAATGATTCATCAGACAGATAGGGCAATCTTTCAAGGTATATTGCAGGTGTTATTAATGGTGTTCCTACTTTTCTTATTGAAGAGGATGCATTTTGCTGATTGTTGTCTATTAAAATCTTTAAAATGTGTGCCATCACATAATCAATATGTCTTTTGTTACATTTTGGACATAAGTTATAGTTTTTATCTATTTTGTCTAGTTTTACTTGTCTTTGTAGTGGTATTGCTTTTTTTAAAGTTTTTGTTGTGCATTCTGGACAAGGCAGATACCTTGTTTCTATGTTTTCTAGTATTTCATCCTTTGTTTTAATACAATTATCAGTACAGTTACATTTCATAATAATATATTGATTTTTATTCTATATTATTTATCCAAAAAATAGTAATACTAATATAGAAGATTAGTAATAATTATTAGTAGTAAACAATTATGAAAGAACAAAATTCAAACATCAAAAAATACGAAAGCAAAACAATACTAACATTGAACAACGAAGAAAACAGAGAATATGAAAATATCAAGGAGAAAATAATAAAACTAAAGGTACAGACAGACAATATCAACATAACTGATGAAATAATAAACCAGCTCAAAAATATTGAAAATGTTAACACGGACAATATAATAAACAAGCTTCAACTGGACAGTGAAGGCTATGGAAAAATAAACAACCTATTGAATGATGACAATCTAGAGGAAATAATGATAATAGGACCAGACAAGCCAGTCTATGTATATCATAGAAGTGAGGGAATGATGATTACAGATATTCTCATGACGGATATTGAAATAAGACAGATTATTGAAAAAATATCAAATCAAGTCCAGAGAAAAATAGATAAGCAAACACCACTGTTGGATGCAAGACTAAATGACGGCAGTCGTATAAATGCAACAATACCCCCACTTACACCAGACGGCCCAACAGTAACAATAAGAAAATTTAAAAAGGATCCCTTAACTATATTTGATTTGATAAAATCTAACACCATGTCCACACACCTGGCAGCTTTTTTATGGATTGTAATAGAGGGATTGAATGTTACATCATCAAATATTATAATAGCAGGATCTACAAGTTCAGGTAAGACAACTACCTTAAACACATTAACTTCATTCATACCACCATATGAAAGAATAATTACCATAGAGGATACTTTGGAGCTTCAAATACCCCATAAGCATATCATTAGAACCGAGACAAGACCATCCAATATTGAAGATAAGGGTGAAATCGATATGGATATGCTTCTTAAAAATTCCTTAAGACAAAGGCCAGACAAGATAATAGTAGGAGAAGTAAGGTCAAAAGAGGCCATAACATTATTTGGAGCATTAAATACAGGTCATAGTGGTATGGGAACTCTGCATTCAAATTCCACCCATGAAACCATTACACGCTTAAATAATCCCCCAATGAATGTTCCAATCATGATGATAAATTCAATAGATTTCATATTAATGCAAAAAAGAGTTTTTAACAACAAAAAAGGTGTTATACGAAGAATTACGGAGGTTGCAGAAATAACTGGAATGGAAAGTGAAAATTTGCAGTTGAATAAGATATACACGTACAATCCCGTATCTGATAAAATAGAATTTACTGCTATTTCATGTAATAAGTTAAACACAATAGCCAATATGAAGGGCATGTCTTATAGGCAGATTATGGAAGAGCTTACTAGACGACAGGAATACCTTGAAGAAAATATAAAAAAAGAAGTGCGAAATATAGATGATGTGCAATTTATTATTAATCAATATTATTACAATTAAAATAATTAATAAGAGGTATGATTAAATACTATGATAAGAGAATTAATCACTAAAATAGGAAGTCTAACTATAAAATTATACACATCACCAATTGATAGAATTAATCGAAATGATGATGAAGAAAAATATGAAAACAATAAAATAAACAAAGAAACAATAGACAAAATACTGAATACAAACAAGAAAGAAAATCCGAAAAAAATAAACAACAATATCATAATATCCATAATATCATTAATGATAATAGCAGTAATCTTTAAAAACATAATACTGCTTGAAATACTATTTATCATAATAATAACAATCATATTCTACAAAACATACCCCAAAATAAAAGAGGAAAACAGACAAAAGAATGTGATAAGCCAATTGCCCTATGGACTTAGACAAATATCAATAGAACTGAAGGCAGGAATAGGATTATTTGATGCAATCAAGACAATAGCACATGGAGATTATGGCCAACTATCCAAGGAATTTAACATAACACTGGAAGAAATACATTATGGAAAAAACTATGAGGAAGCATTTGAATCACTGGCCAAAAGAAACAATAAGAAAATAATGAAAAAAACAGTAAATCAAATAATCCGAACATTAAACAATGGAGGAAACCTAGCAAAAACCTTGAACTTATTATCAAACGAATATATGCATGAGATGAAAATAAGATACAAGGAATATTCAGAAAAACTAAATGCAATAATGCTGTTGTACATGTTTATAGCAGTACTGATACCAGTAATACTATTTATAATGATTATAGCAGCAACCACTGTAATAGGACCAATAATACAGGGTGAATTACTACTTGTATTATATTTAATATTCTTCCCATTGATTGTCATGACAATGATGCTATTTATACGAAGACTAAAGCCAACATTATGAATAGAAAAAATCTATAATAATCAATGAATATAAAAAGAGTATCATAGAATAATTGGGAAAAAGACAATGGCAAAAAAAGAAGAGGATTATATTAAAAACTTAACATATGCAAAAAATATTATATCACAATTTGCAGTAGTATCCAAAAAAATCAGAAAGACAAAACAAAACAAACCATACCTAAACCTGACACTACAAGATAAGACAGGACAAATCGATGCAAAAATGTTCAGCAACAATACAAAAAAACATTATGAAAAAATCGAAGTAAACAGAATATATAATATAATAGGAAATGTCAGGGAATTTCCAGAAAACAGTGGACGATTCAACATACTGATAGACGACTTCAGACCCTCCAAGAAATACAATGAAGAAGACTTTAAAAGACAAGCAGAAGATTATGAAAAACATATAGAATACCTATTTGATACAATAAGACAAATAACCAACCCCGATTTACAGAAGGTATTGAAAGTATTCTTCCAAGATGAAACTATAAGAGAAAAATTTATAACAGCACCTGCAGCCAAAATACATCATCATAATTACAAAGGAGGATTACTAGTACATACCAATGAGGTTATAGAGTTATGCAAGAGCATATCCACCATATATCCACAAATAGACCATGACCTGTTGATAACCGGTGCCATATTACATGATATTGGAAAGATTGAAACCTATGATCTTGATGACAACATAATAGAAATCAACAGTAAGGGAAAACTAATGGATCATATATTTATAGGAGCAAACTTTGTAGAAGAGAGAATTAGTAAATTGAATATTGATGAGGACATACGGATAAAAATAATTCATATGATTCTAAGCCACCATGGACCTATGGAATTAGGATGGGGTTCGGCAGTAAATCCCCAAATACCAGAAGCACTTGCCCTGCATCATGCAGATGACTTAAGTGCAAAGCTAACTGGATTCCTATCAAAGAATTAATTATTAGAAAATATTACAAAGATAAAACTAAAATTCAAAATAAAAAAATATTATAATAATCAGATTAAGATATAATAATATATTATAAATAATTATTCATAATTATTAAAAAAAAAACCTTATTCTTGGATAAAAAGAATAAAAAAACATTATATAAATTCTCATAACTGTTAATAACTAATTTAAAAACTATTACTTAAATTATTTAACAAAAAAAGAAACTATAGAGTTAAGGTGTAATAATGGAAAAAATTAAAATTGCTATAGTAGGATTAGGAAACTGTGCAAGCTCCTTAATACAAGGACTATACTATTATGAAGATAAAAACGAAGAAGATGTAGATGGACTAATGCATTGGTCAATAGATGGATACAAACCATCAGATATTGAAGTAGTAGCAGCAATTGATATAGACAAAAGAAAAGTTGGCAAAGACGTAAGTGAAGCAATATTTGCAAAGCCAAACTGTACAACCGTATTCTGTCCAGACATAAAAGAAATGGGTGTAAAAGTATCAATGGGACAAGTACTTGATGGTGTAGCACCACATATGAAAAATTATAAAGAAGATTCAACATTTGTAATTTCTGATGAAGCAGAAAAAAGCAAAGAAGAAATCGTAGAATTACTAAAAGAAAGCCAAGCAGAAATACTTGTAAACTATTTACCTGTTGGATCAGAAGAAGCAGGAAAATTCTATGCTGACTGTGCATTAGATGCAGGCATAGCATTCATAAACTGTGTTCCAATATTCATCGTAAGCGACCCAGAATATGAAGCAAAATTCAAAGAAGCAGGACTTCCATGTGTAGGTGATGACATAAAAGCACAAATTGGAGCTACAATCACACACAGAACACTTGCAAGCCTATTTAGAGACAGAGGAGTAAGACTAGATAGAACATACCAATTAAACACTGGTGGAAACACAGACTTCCTAAACATGTTAAACCATGACCGTTTAGCATCAAAAAGAGAATCAAAAACAGAAGCAGTACAATCAGTATTAGCACACAGAATGGATGATGATGATATACACATAGGTCCTAGTGACTACGTACCATTCCAAAAAGACAACAAACTATGTTTCCTAAGAATGGAAGGAAGAACATTCGGTGATGTTCCAATGAACATCGAACTAAGACTAAGTGTAGAAGACAGCCCAAACAGTGCCGGATGTGTAATTGATGCAATAAGATGCTGCAAACTAGCATTAAACAGAAACATCAGTGGAGCATTAACATCAATATCATCATATGTAATGAAACATCCGCCAATACAATATACTGATGACATTGCACACGATAAAGTAGAAGACTTCATCAACGGAAAACTAGAACAATAAAACATATTGTTCCACCTAATCCTCATTTTTTTATTAGAAATTACAAAATAAAATCATAAACTTCTTTTATTACATGTTCAATTATCAATCTGATTTTTTATGTCACATATTTCACATATCAATGATTCTCATAAAATCATTATTTCCCATTGCATAAATATTATAATTGATGGCAATAATAGTATTATACATGAGAACAAAAGGAATAATACTAATAGGAGTTATCATTGCACTAATTTGTATTGGAACTGGTGCATATCTACTTCTAAATACCACTCCAGAATATATGAATATAACAATGAATGGAGTGACATTTGAAGTTCCAAAAAGCAATGCAACAGTACAAAACCAGACCGAACATTACAGCACATACAATGATACAGACAAAAATATTGCCATATTCGTATTTGATAGTGAGAATATGGGCATAAATGATATGAGTGAAGCAGCCACATTTGCAACAACAAGAGAAGCATTCCAAACAGGTGCACAACTACAACAAAGTAACAACCTACAATACAACTATTCCGATACATTGAAAGTATACACATACCTTACAAATTATACCCATAAAAACGTATTCATCATCACAAAAAACAAGGAAGATATGGAAAACATATTATCTAAACTAAATCCAAATTCCATCATACAATCCAATCAGACAGACAACAGCACCAATGAAACAAATACCACTAAAACTTCAACTACAAAAAAATCAACAGCTGATTCAAACATTGAAAGTGTAACATATGAAGAAAACCTTCAGGCAGGAGATGGAAGTTATTACAGACAGGTCAACTACAAGGACGGAAACATCAGACAATATGACACCAATGGTGAATTGATAGGAAGCAGCTATGACAGTGATCAGGCAAAACTAAGACAAAAATACGGTTCAGAAATGTAAAATATAGACAGAAAAAAATAGAATTTATCCACCATTTATTTTTTTTTTTGGATTAAAATTATCATTCAATGCATGAAAAATCCCAAAAAACTAATGATTTAACAAAAACTATATTCTACAGATTAAATATTTAAAAAAAATAGAGATAGGAGGATTAATCTTAAACAAAATTAAAAATATATCCTCCACTTTTAAGTTAATTAAATATATTATTAACTCAACTAATACTTTTTAAATAAGAATAAATACATTTTATACTTATTTTATGCTTTTACCACGTTTATTGTAGTGTTTGCTTCTAGTTTATCATATCCTGTTGATATGAATGTTGCTGTTAGGTTGTATGTGTTTGCTTTTAGGTTTCCTATGTTGTAGTCAAGGCTTACTGTACCGTTTGCATCTACTTTTGCATATATTACTTTGCCGTTTTCGTCTTTTAGTGTTTTACCGTTGAGTTTGAATATGATTTTTCCTGTGGTTATTGGATTGTCACCAGTTGAGACTTTTGCTTCTATTTTTATAGTACTTCCACTTTGTACATCATTTGTTATTGGTGTTAGGGTGAGTGTTGGTGCTGGTTTAGTTGCAGTTCTTGTGATGGTTGTGGTTTCTTTGTTGTATGTGCTTGTTCCGGTGTATGTTGCTGTTATGTTTAATTCTTTATCTGCATATGTGGTTGGTACTTCATAGTCCACTTGAGCTACTCCGTCGACTACTTTTGCATATACTATTTTACCATTTGTGTCTTTCACTGTTTTACCATTTATTTTGAATACTACTTTTCCACCATTGATGTTGTTTCCTAGTTGATCTGTTAATGTAGCAGTGAGTGTAACTGTTTTACCTGCTGTTAGGTTTACATCTGTGATGTTTAGTTGTGTGGTTGGTTTTTGTATACTTATTGTGGTTGTGTTTGTGCTTTCTAAGTATTCGTTTGTGTTTGGTTTGTATGTTATAGTTAGTGTTATGTTTTTTTCTTCGTCGCTGGTAATAGTGGTTGTTGCAGTTCCATCAGTTACATTTATTTGTGCTATGATATTTTCATCTGTGTCTGTGAAGGTTACTGTTCCTTCATTTATGTTTGTACCATTAGCATCTATTATTGTTGCAGTTATTGTTATTGTGTTGTTTATTAGTCCTGTTATGTTTGCTGGTATTTGAGTTATTGTTGTTTTTGGTGCATTGATTGTTATTTGTTCGGTTTTGGTTTCAAATGCATTATTTAATCTAAATGTTGCATTTATTGTCATGTCACTTGTAGGTTTATTGATATCATATGTTAACATGGCATCCTGTAGTTCAACAAGGGCTGTTACATCTCCAGTAAGTCGTATGTAACCACTGCTTACCTTATTGCCATTGATGTCTGTGACTGTTATTGTTAATGTTATTTTATCGTCATTGTACTCCTGTGTAATTGTCATTATTACTTCTCCAGGATTTAATGAAAGTGTGGTTTTGTTTGTGGAATCATCTAGTGTTTGGCCGCCGGTATATTGGACTGATAATTCTGCATCCTTATATGATTCGATGGTTGTAATATTTACTGATGCTACGCCATTTGTAACATTTGTTGTGAAAGTATCGTTTTTAATTGTGAATATTACTATACCTTCATTTACGTTATTTCCACTTGAGTCTTTTATTGTTGTAGTTACTGTTACATTTTCTCCTACTTTAACTGGATTTATGTCATTGATTCTTATTGTTGTTTTTATACTTGTTACATTTAATTGTTTTGTCTGTGAATTGATAATATAGTAATTTGATGGGAAGTACCATGCTTTTACTGTGTTTATACCTTTTTGTGTAGGTGTAATGGTTGTTTCTAGTTTTCCATTGTTTAATGTTGCATTGGTTTGTTCTACTCCATTAGCGAGTATTACAACATATCCATTATCAACTAATCCATTATCGGATGTAACGGTTATGTTGATTGGAATTTCAGTATTGATTAATGTTGAATTCTGTAAATCAATAGTTATGGTGGTATTTACAGCAGGCGTATTATTTATTATGGTATTTTCCTGAATATTGCCTGAAATAGAATTAATGTTATAATTATTATTAGCAACTAACACATTATTTTGTATAATATTTCCTGCTGAGTCAGAATCAATAGTCATAGTATTATCTGCAGTAATATTGATAATATTATTAGTTATATTGCTATTAAATACTCCGGTCATTTCAATTGCTGTTTCTTCTGTGCTGAATGTATTATTAAAAATGTTACAGTTAATACAATTATCCATTACAACTTTCTTAATGGTATTATTGAATACTGAGATATTATTAGTTTGGATATTTAAAACACCACTAATATTCATACCACTAATAATTGAACCTTCAGAACCTGGCATAAATGTAATATCTGCATTCCATACAGCTGCATCATAACTTGTAATATTTATTGGTTTATCAATGATAATAGGTGTTGTATATGTAGCATTATATCCTCTGACTATAAGATTAGTATTGTCTGATATAGTACTTAGTAATTTATTCGTTGTAGTGTCAAAAATATTATCAAAATTTTTGAAATTATCTATTATAAAACCATTAGTTGTTTTATTTAAAATGATGGTGTTAGAAGTTTCATTCAATAAAGTTACATTGATTGTGGTTATATTACGTACTTTTGTAGACTTAAAAAGATTAAGTCCTGCGAGGAATGTACAATTCTCATTAGTAAAATACGAATAAAAATTTATAGGTGCCAATGTTGCTTGAGGTAAATATATATTTGAAAATGTGATATTGGTATACCTTTCTGTAGATACTTCGCAAAGATTTGGAGCAATAATAGACTCAAATATCATTGGGATAAAATTAGTTTTGGAAGCATCTGGTGTATTATTTATTAATAAACTTTTAATTATTGATGAATTTATAGTAATTCGAGCATTTTGTAAAAGAGAACCATTTAATGTATACTTTTTAAATGTTTCATTATATGATGCATAAACATCCAAATTATTATCAGTAATGACAATTTTACGAGTAGTATTAGTGTTGTTTTCTAAAGTAGCATAACCATTTATGGATTCATCACCATAAAATTCTGTAGAGGCTAACTTGTTATTGGTAATTGTTGTGTTTTCACCTGTTGTTGTGATTGTATAATTCTGTGATGAAGTTGAAATGGTGTTGCTGTTTATAATATTATTATTACCAGTATTATTTACAGTTGCTAAAGTGTTTCCTTCAACAATACAATCATCTGCTTCTAATCTTAATGTACCAATAGTATTATTATATATTTCACAATGATGTGTGGATTCAGATGATTTAGAAACAATTAACGCACCAATAGTATTATTGATTACCTTGGTATTATTGATGTATTTAACTTCAATGATGCCAGAATTCCCTAATATTACTGTTTTAAGGTTATTATTTTGTATTGTAATGTTTTCAAGTACTCCTTGACCACCATATATTGGACAAATATTATACCCTTTATAATCTATTGTATTGTTATCTATCAATATATTTGAACCTGTTAAACAAATTGCAAAACAAGTTATCTGTGGTCCAGCCTGACTAGCATCAATCACATTGTTTCGTATGATGAAATTTGAATGTGAAGCCCCTTCTTCCACATTGAAAGTATTTAAATATACAAGATTACCTAACCCTCCAACTCCAATAATAGTGTTGTTTTCAAAGAGTATATTACTACATCCACTAAACACGGCAGTACTATGAGCACCATTATCTTTGGTATAGAAGTAACTATTGGCTATTGTTACATTATCTGATTGTCCACCTATTATAAAGTGTCCCGTTCCACTTCCAATAACTGCTTCATAATCAATAACACTAATATTATTTACATTAACATTTGAAACATTTGTAAATGTTACACGGGTATTATAGAAGTATAAATTTGTTATATTACTGCCACTTGCACCATGACCAAAAGTTATTTGACCACCTGTAGCTTCACCATAATCACCTGTACTTTGAGTATATAAATTAATATAAGAATTATTCTTTGATGAAATAAAATTCAATGATTTGTTAACATTTAAACTAAACTTATCACTATCAAACATTCCATCTACATCAATTGTATCTCCGTCAGATACTTCTTCATTAAACTCACCATTAGTTACATACTGATTAAAATTTTTATTTGTTAATGTTATAGTTTTTGGTGTATTAGATTCTGTTTTAACATTTTTATCATAAGAATGTATATCACTATAATCAACATTATCATCATCAGTAGAATTAAACTCTGTAGCTGAAATTATAGTAGTTGATACCATAACTAATCCAAATATCATTATTAAAGCGAATATTTTTAATTTCTTCATAAAAATCACTCCTAAAAAAAATAAATAAAAAAAAGGAATTAATTAAGTATTCCCTGATAAAAGATTACCCGTTCCAGAATTTAAAACAGAATTATCTGCAAGTAAAATATTAAATAATCCGTTTGCTGATGTTAAATGATTATTATTAGCAAAATTATCATTAGCCTCTAAAATTATTGAATATACATTTGCTGAATTACTTAAATCTAATACTGTAATAATCGAATATGCAATAGAGTTAACTGTAGATGAATCATCACCTATTATTTTAATTCCGCATGTTTGAGGAGGTATTTGTTCATAAATTCCAGAACTTAAAGTTCTATAACTTCCAACAACGGAAATATTATTATATTCTAATTCATTGGTTGAAGAGTTATATAATCCTATACCCATTACAACATTACCGATCATATTAATGTTGTTGTAATTAATAACATTTTCATCTATTATGTATCCTTCTATTCCGTATCCTATGGTTGATTGTACTTGGATATTGTTGTAGGTTACTGTGTTGCCTGTTGTCTGTGAAGGACCCCAATTTGTACTCATGTAAATACCGTATCCGAATGCTTCTCCACTGCTAGGATCTTCTGTTGTGTTGATGGATGTTACATCGATATCATTATATGATACTTGTGAATTTGTGACTTCAATCATTTGAATTCCTGTACCATAGTTTTCACTATTTACTTCGAGTGTGTTATTTAATGCATTGGATGTTGTCACTTCTTCAAATGTGATTGCATATGCAAAGTCTCCACCGTTAATTGTTACATCGTTATAATTTACGTCAATGTCATAACTGTTTCTTATATTTATACCTTCATTTGTTCCGAAGTATTCTGTTGTAGTTGCATTTGATGAGATAATTTTATTATATTGTATATTTACATCATTTGAATTATCTACAACAATTGCTGAATTGTTTAAATGATATATGTATTCATAGTATGCTGGAGTTTCACCTTCTTCTGGATGATATATTATTTCCCACCTATATTGTGGATAGATATTCATTGTTATATTGTTTCCACAAATGGTTTGATTATTTGTTGAGTTAAATTTAACTCCAACTGTTTCACCATAAGTTGTTTTAGTTACTGTTATTGAGTTGTTTATAACTTCTATGTTATCGTAACCTGTTGCACTTATAGCAGCTCCATCAGTTCCATCGTCATTTTCAATTATTAAGTTTTTTATAGTTACATTATCTGAGTTAATTACAAATTGTGTGTCTTCAAATGTTGCACTGTTTGTTGTTGTAAATACTATAGGAGATGTGATTGATATAACTCCATTTGTTAAGGAACTGTCAAAGGTTCCTGAAAATTCTACCGCATCATATGAGTAAATGTTACTCATTTGTGTTCCATAGTTACTAGGAGTGATAGTTATTGGATTAGTATATGTTCTCCCAGTATAAGTTTGTGTTTCTTCATCTGTATTATCTGTTTCTTGTACAGATTCCTGTGCATTTTCTACAGTATTTGTTTGTTCTACTTGTGGTGTTTCAACAGCTACGGCACTTGAATCATCCTCAAGGATATCTGCTGCACTTACAGCTGTAAGACCTACAAATAAAATCAATCCAAATAATATCATTTTTTTATAGTTTATCATAAAGATACCTTTTTTTTATTTAAATATTAATCTGTGCTAAAAATCATTAGATTCTTTTTCGAAAAGAACTGATTATTATAATTATTTGAGTGTGTCTGATTTATTAGGTTTTATATGTGAATAAATGTAATTTTTATTTAATGATTTGTATTTTTTGTTAAAATATTCAATTTTATTAAAAAAAGAATATTAAATATTAACGAATTCTAGTATTATTGTATTTATTTTATTTATTTGATTTTCTTAAATTAAAAGTTCTAATTTTAAATTATATGGATTATTATTGATTTTATTAAAAAAAATCTAATAAATTTTAACACTAATTAGTCTTATATTTTTTAATATTAATAAATATTTATTATTTAGTTATGATTATGAAAAATTGTATTATTCTTTTATTAATATATTAAAAGAATATTAATTTAATATAAATGAAAATAAATTATATTAATTAACAATAGACACGAATAATAATTATTTTTTTACTTTTAAAAGAAGTTATGAATAAAAATATAATATTAGCCAATATAATAATATATTATATTTTTTTAGTTATTTTACTAGTCTTCATTCATTTTTTTATATTTCTGTTTAATATTTTTTGATGTTTGATTCTGTATAATATGATATGTTTTTCATTTATTTTACTAAAAATATTTATTGTATCTTTGATAGTATTGAATTATATATTATACTAATCATTTATTTAATGACTTTTTATAAGAGAAATATTATTCGATATTTATTATTAGTCCATTTGTTATTTATTGAATTATAGCATTTTAAGAAATGTTAAATAAATAGGCATTTTCATTAACTTATAAAAAATAGAAATGAACTTTAAAACTAATTCTTGAAAATAAAACATGTTTTAATATAAAAAAAAGAAGTTAGTGGAGTTTATTCGTTTTTTACTACTTGTTTGTATTCATTGTTTGGTATGATTTGCATTTTTCCATCATCATAGCTTTTGTTGAATT
Source organism: Methanosphaera stadtmanae (assembly GCA_015062825.1). Lineage (GTDB taxonomy): Archaea > Methanobacteriota > Methanobacteria > Methanobacteriales > Methanobacteriaceae > Methanosphaera > Methanosphaera stadtmanae_A. Next base: position 13,021 of record SUTR01000003.1, on the reverse strand, counting down.
CATCCCCGTCCATTATATAGTGTAGGCATATTGCTAGTGCTGCTACTTCTGAGTGGGGCTGGTTGGTTACACTTAGATTCCAGTCTGCCTGTTGGAATACTTCTGGAGGTACTTTGGATCCACCAACTATTATTAGCTTGTCTTTATTGTCATCTCTTATCTTTGGTATTACATCTGCCACTTGTTTTCCATACATTGTCAGGTGTATTATTTCAAATCCGTTTTCTTTATGTTCCTTTATTACTTTTTTATAGTTTTCATTATATTCGACTTGGAAGTTTCCTCCCCAATTGTCTACTATGCTTTCTACGGATTCTATTATATGTTTGTCTCTTTCACCACTTAGTATGACTTTATCTGCACCGAATGCTCGTGATGTTAAGCATACATGTGTGGTTATTCTTGTATCTCTTCCAAGTCTATGGTCTAATCGTAGTACGGTTATCAAATTTTAATCCTCCCATTATATTATTAGATTGAAGCTTATTATTATAAATATTAATGATACCACTCTTGCTATTTCATTGGTTGCTCCCATTATGTCTCCTGTAACACATCCAAAGTTTCTTTGTGCCATTATTGACATTGCAAATCCTGTGCATACTGCTGCTATTGTTGCAATTATTCCAGGAATTCCCAAGAATACGTAGCCTATTATTGCAACAATTACTGAGTCTATTAGTAAAACTTTATAGTCCATTCCTATTTTTATTTCTCTTCCTATTCCTTTTGAATCATCATCCCCTAATAGAAATGTGGTTATCATTGCTAGTTTTGAGTACATCTCCATTAACAATACTACATATATTATGTGTTGTGAATTGATGGATGATAATGCTGCTATTGTAATGCTTGCCACTATGAAGAATGTTGCTATTCCACCAGTTCCTACCATGGAATCGCGCATTATTTCAAGACGTCTTTGTGCATCTCCATGAGCCATTAGTCCATCACCCATATCAAGTACTCCATCCAGATGATTAAATCCTGTAAACCATATCAAGAAACAGTATATTAATGTTGCTATAAGTAGTGGTGTAAGGTGTAATGCATCTTTAAGAAGAAATGTCACTATTGCACCTACACATCCTATGGCCAGACCTATAAATGGCCATGTTATTACACTTCCTGCCATTTCTTCTATTGTAATGTAACGATTTACTGGAATTCTTGTTGAAAATGATATTATTCCAAGTATTCCGTTTATAGAGGGATGAATAATAGTTTTATTTTTATTGTTATTCTGATTTAGTTCATTATTCATTTAATCACCAAAAAATTATTAAATATGTGATTTAAAAGAAATTATTTTATAAACTTATTTTATTAAATAAGATATCGTCAATGCCATATCTCACGTTGATTAGATATATTATTTATTTTTTTGATTTATTATTCTATTTAAAATATTTATTTATTATATAATAAAAAAGTACTTTTAAATAATTAGAAATTAATAGGCAAAAATTTAAGGAAATTTGAAAAAATGTTTTATCATTTAGAAATAATATGTTGATACAAATTTAGAAATAATATGAATGATTAAAGAAATATATTATTATAGATAATAAAATAAATTTTATAGGAATTGTTAATATGGTATTAATTATTGACCCACAGGCTTCAGGATTAGCTGGAAACATGTTTATAGGTGCTTTTGTTGATTTAGGGGCAGATAAGAATAAGGTTACTGAAGTTATTAAAACATATGCAGATGAATTTGGAGAGGTAAGAGTAGATATTTCATTAAAAAGCAAATCAGGCGTTATGACAACATATGCAGATATTCAGACTGAAGATGAATCGGCCCGTCACTATGATGAGTTAATACGTAAGATTGATGAGATTACAGAGAATGTCTATCCTGAGGATATGTTAATTGCAAAGAGTGTGGAGCTTGCAAAGAGGATATTTAAGACTATTGCACTTGCCGAGTCAGAGGTTCATGGTCAGAGTTTAGATGAATTGCATTTTCATGAAGTTGGATGTGCTGATGCTGTTGCAGACATTATTGGTTCATCCTATGCATATCATCTGCTTGGACTTGATAAGCAAAAGATTTATTCATTACCTGTTGCAGTAGGATCAGGTACTGTAAATACCCAGCATGGAATACTTCCAGTACCTGCACCGGCTGTAATTAACATATTAAAGAATGTTCCTACAGTTGGAGGAATTCCCAAGACTGAACTAACAACACCTACAGGTGCAAGTATCCTAGTCAATATTACTGATGAATATATTTCATCCCAGCCATTATTATATGATAAGAAAATTGGTTATGGTGCTGGTAAAAAGGATTTGGAAGTTCTCAATGCACTTAGATTGATTCAAGCCTCAGAAAGTGTGGATAAGGACAGCATCAGTATTCTTGAGACCAATGTTGATACATTGAGTGGTGAAGTTCTAGGAAGTCTCTATGATACCATGCTTGATGAAGGAGCAAGAGATATTAGTATAACCCCTACCATTATGAAGAAGAATCGTCCCGGACATATCATTAAAATAATTGCTCGAAATAATGATGTAGAACATTTAACAAGGACTCTTATGAAGGAAACTGGAACACTTGGTGTGAGAATCATACCTTTTGTTCATAGGGGTGTTTCCAAGCGGGAGATTATAACATTTACTGTAGATATTAATGGTAAGAATTATGAGTCACGCTTCAAATTAGGTTATGTGGATGATGAATTGATTAAGTGCTCTCCAGAATATGATGATGTGAAAAGAATTTCAGATGATTGTGGCCTAAGTGTTAAGGATGTGCAGTTACTTCTTGAAGAGGAATATAAGAAGAGTATAAGATAAGATTATTTGGTGTTGTAATATGAATAAAACAAAGGCGATAAGTGTATTGTCCGGTGGATTGGATTCAACGGTTGCAACTGCAATATATGCAGAAGATTATGAAATTACAGCCATTACATTTGATTATGGTCAGCAAAGTCTAGATAGGGAACTTGAATCTGCAAAGGCAATATGTGAAAGATATGATATGAAACATGAAATTATTCAATTACCATGGCTTGCAAAGATAAGTAATTCCAGCCTAACAAGTGATGAGGATATTCCCAATGTAGAAATAGATGAATTGGATGATGAAACCAAGGCACTTGAAAACTCAAAAAGCGTATGGGTTCCGGCAAGAAATACAGTTTTTTGTAGCATTGCACTAGCTTATGCTGAAAGCGTAAAAGCAGAAATCATAATTGTAGGTTGGGATTATGAGGAAGCAGTTACATTTCCAGATAATTCAAAAGAGTATCTTGAATCATTTAATAAGACAATTGAATATGGTTCATTTGATGATATTACCATAAAGGCCCCACTTATTGATATGAATAAAGAGGATATTGTATTGAAAGGACATGAAGTTAATGCCCCTATGGAGTTAAGTTATTCCTGTTATAAGGGAAGTGATGTTCATTGTGGTGTCTGTGAATCCTGTCAAAGAAGAAAACGCGCATTTATAAAGGCAGGTATTGTTGATAAAACAGAGTATGAAGTTTAGTGTTGATTATTATGCAAAAAGATTATGAAGTTAAAAGATTTAAGAAAACACTAAGGACAGATGAATTCTATGATAGGTTTTTTAATTTTGACTTGGTGCAGGGATATTGTAAGGAATGTCCAAGGTATGATACTAATTATTCCTGTTCTCCTGTAGATATTAATATAAAGGAATTCATCCATGAATATGAATTTATAGATATTTATGTTACACAGCTGTTGTTTAATGTTGAGGATTATGAAAGGGAATATACTAAGGAATCATTTAATGACTTTTTGAATGAAAGCTATTATAAGGAACGGGATATGATTCAACAGAAAGTTAAGGATATGGAATCTGATTATTCAAAGGCAATTAGCCTCACGGGTCCTTGTAATCATTGTGCAAGTAATTGTAAAGAGTTATATGATGAATGTATTCATCCAGAAATTAGAAGATTTTCTCTTGCATCGTTGGGTCTTGACAGCAGGAAGATTCTGAAAGACTTGTTTGACATAGAATTATTGCTTATTGAAGGAAAGCTTCCAAAATATATGAACAATGTTACATCCATATTATATACAAAATAAATCATTTATAAAAAAAAATAATAGTTTATTGGGAGGAGATTATAAAGATAGAATAAAACTAGTTTATTCTATTTTCATCAATACATCTCCTTTTTCTACTGTGTCTCCTTCATTAATGTAAATTTGAGTTATCTGTCCTGTTTTATCTGATTTTACATCATTTTCCATTTTCATTGCTTCTAAAACTGCGACAACATCACCTTCATTTACATTGTCCCCTACTTTGACTTTAAGTTTTACAATCATACCCTGCATTGCAGATTTTAATCCATCTGCTGGCTGGTCTTGTCCTCCATTTCCAGAAGGATCTATTACCATGGTTCCTGTAGGTTTTACGTGTACTTCGAATTCTTCACCGTCAACTTCCACGTCAAATGATGTTGGAATTTCGGTAAATCCATTGGATGATCCTGTATTTTCTTCAACTGTAGGTATTTCTTCTGCAACTGCTTCTCCTTTAAGGAATTTCTCCGCTACTGTTGGATATAATGCATAAGTCAATACGTCTTCTTCTGATTTTACTAAGCCTTTTTCTTCTGCTTCACGTCTAGCATTTTCCAGTTCTGGTTCAAGTAAATCTGCAGGTCTGCAGGTTATAGGTTCTTCATCACCATTTGCTTTCTTATATAATTCTTGATTAATTGGTGCTGGTGAACGTCCATATGCTCCTTTTAAGTATTCTTTTACTTCTTTTGTAATATTTGCATATCTTTCACCCATCAATACGTTAAATACTGATTGTACCCCTACTATTTGACTTGTTGGTGTAACTAATGGTGGATATCCTAAGTCTTCTCTTACATGTGGAATTTCATCAAGTACATCCTGATATTTTTCAAGTGCATCCTGTTGTTTTAATTGTGAGACAAGATTTGATAACATTCCGCCAGGTACCTGATATCTTAATACATCTGCATCTACTTTGGATGCTAATGGATCTACTAGTGCCTGGTATTTTTTAAATACTTCTGCAAAGTATTCTCCAACAATATTTAATTTATCCAAGTCAAGTCCTGTATCATATTCCGTGCCTTGTAATGCTGCAACTACACTTTCTGTAGGTGGCTGTGCTGTTCCACCTGCAAATGGTGATATTGCAGTATCCACTATATCCACTCCAGCATCAATTGCTGCCTGATAGCTCATTAGAGTTAATCCACTTGTACAGTGACTGTGTAAGTTTACATCCAAGTCTGTTTCATCTTTTAATGCTGTTACTAATTGACTTGCCATGGATGGTGTGATTAATCCTGCCATATCCTTAATGGTTACTGCATCACATTCCATTGCTTCAAGTTCTTTTGCAAAATCTACAAATGTATCGATTGTATGTACTGGACTGATTGTATAACTTAATGCACCTTGTACGTATGCTCCTTGTTCTTTTGCTGTTTTTATTGATACTTTCATATTTCTTGAGTCATTTAATGCATCGAATACTCTAAATACATCTACTCCGTTTTCATATGATTTTTCTACAAATGCTTTTACCACATCATCTGCATAATGTTTGTATCCTACAAGGTTTTGTCCTCTTAATAACATTTGGAGTGGTGTTTTAGTTACGTGTTCTTTGAATGTTCTTAGTCGTTCCCATGGATCTTCATTGAGAAAACGGATACATGAGTCAAAAGTTGCCCCACCCCATGCTTCTAGTGAAAAATAACCAATATCATCCATGTCTTCCAATATTGGAACCATGTCTTCGGTTCTCATCCTAGTAGCAATTAATGATTGGTGTGCATCACGTAATGCCGTTTCGATAATTTTTACTTTTGCCATATTATGACACCTACCTTATTTTTTTTCCTTAATAAAACTATTTACTTGATAATACTTTTTTTATTTGCAATAGTCCTAGTTATTATTTATTTATATTCTTCAAAGTAATTATATTTATATCCATTAAATTATCTTATATTGTTAATATTTGTTTAAAGTAATATATTATATATGGCTTTTTTAGAATATTTTTTATAGATAGAGAAGGTATTGAAAATATATAAATATTTAAAAAAAGTGTTGATTTAAGTTTATTGAATAAAAATAATTTTGAAAATAAAAAAAGATTGTAGATAAATATTCATTATCTATTTTAATCTTTTACCAGTGACTGGTTTTTTGTTTTGCCAACTGTATCTTCTTAATCTTCTGGATCTACCAAATCCACAAGAAGCACAGTATTTTTTATTTGGGTTGTAAGCATTTCTTCCACATCTTCTACATCTGATATGATTCTTTTTATTACGTTTCCCAAATGATGGTGTTCCTTTCAATATAAAACCTCCATAAAATTTTATTAACTAAAAAATATGCATATTAAATAATCCTTTTATGAAAAAGGTAAAAAAGAGAGAATAGAATTACATTCTATCCCAATAAAAGATTACGTTGATTTCAAACTGACGTTTAAAAAAATTTAATCTAAATAAGGACGATTAATATTAACTAATAGTGTCCTTCAAAATAATTATCCTGGTGATATATATACTATGTTATCTCCACGAACTAAAACGACGCCTAATCTACGAGTAGATTCACCATTTTCTAGCTCTTCCGCATCGTTGAGTACTAAATTCATGTGCATGTCAAAGCTTTGTAATGCACCTCTGAATTCTTTTCCACCTTTAAGTTTAATGAGTACTTGAGAGTCTAATGCTTTTCCTAATGCATCTAATGGTCTAGATGTATTGTTGTTATTTTTTTGGTCATTCAAATTAATCACCTTATCAATAATATATTAATTTATTTATTTTAGATTATATTTAAATGTATCTATAATCCTAGATACTTAGAAATATATTCTTACTTTAACAGAAAATTCTTAAAAAAAAATTCATTATCTTTTAAGATAGAATCCGTTAGTACAATGCTAAAAAAAATTCAATAAATATAAATAATAAACATAAACCTAATCAGAAAACATCTTAATTAATAATAAAATTTTCAATAAATAATTAATACTAATAAATCAATGCAATCCATAAAAAATTTAATGATTATAAAAAATATGATTTTTATTGAATAATTATAATATTATTATATATGTTTTCAAATAATATAAATATTATTATTAAAGGAAAAAAAGAAGAAACATATAACACATAATATTAAATATTAATAATATTAGCTTTAAGCTTGACCATTAATAAAAAAAATAATTAAAGGGTAAACTATGAAAACAAAACAAAGATATTTTTTGAAAAATAAGAAAATCAAGGAAATCAAGAAATCATTAGGCAATTATCAGGACATAATTCCAAAAAAAGCACAGGTAGAACTTATTAAAATAGAAGATATGCCAGATATCTTATTAATTAACAATGAACCATTGCTTATGCAAAGCAATGACAAGATTATACCTACACTTAAAGCTGTAATCAATGATGACATTACAGAAAAATATGCAACCGTAGATATGGGTGCGATAAACTTTGTAATTAAGGGGGCAGATATAATGTCACCAGGTATTGTTGATGCAGACAAATCAATCACACCTGGTGAGACAATCATAGTTATTGAAGAGAAACATCATAAGCCACTTGCAATAGGTACCAGCCTAATTACTGGTGAAGAAATGATTGAAAACAATAAGGGAAAAGCTATTGAAAACCTGCATTATGTAGGTGATCCTATATGGGAATTAGACATCTAAGGAGATTTCATGAATAAAATTAATCTTAAATACTCATCAGGAAATGTAATATCTAAAAACGTTCATAAAATTGGAATAATATCATTGGGTTCCCACAGGGAAAATCATGGCAGTGCACTACCCATAGATACTGATTCAAAAATAGCTGCCAATGTAGCATTAAGGGTAGCAACTGATTGTGGTGCAACATACCTTGGAATATTTTATGCAGCAACAGAATACAGTTATGTTCAACATGGACATCACCTGAAAAAAGATGATTTAATCTATAATCAGATTATTCCACAGCTTAATAATGCACGTCAAATGTTAGATTTGGAAAGTGTAATAATTGTAAATGGCCATGGAGGAAATAATTTAATTATTGATGAAATAGAAAATATTGAAGAAAAAACTTCATTACATATAATATTTAACAATTCAATAATTGAGAATGAAGGTCCTCATGCATGTACCGGAGAATTATCAATGGGCAAAGTTCTTGGAATAACGGATACTCAAAAGTTAATAGAACATGGTGATTTTACCAGAAATCCTGAAGTAGGAATGGTAGGATTGAAGCTTGCAAGGGAAAACGAGCCAATAATTGACCGTGAAGCTAATATTATTGAAAAGGAAGGGTTCAAAGTAGATGAAGAGATTGGAAAACAAATGCTTACCAATGCATACAATAGTATACTTGATGATGTTAAATCATTATTATGAATCATCTACCCTGTTCTATTTTTTTAATTAAAGTATTACAACGATTTGAAGTCTTTTTATTGTTAAATGTTAATGCTATTCGTGAAATTGCCTCCAATGTCCTTATTACCTGGTCAAGCCATGTGAATATGTCTCCAGGATAAATATGAATATCATACAGTGACATGAATTCCTTGCTTATTCTATTAGGACTCCATCCCTGAAGTCTTCTTTTAATAATCTTGTCAGATATGTTTCTTTCCAAGCATCCACAGAATGGTCTTTCCTTACATTTACAATCCATAAAGTCTATTTGTATTGAAATTATTTTATCTGCATATTGTGGATCAATTTTCGCTAAAACATCCCCCGAGGTTATAATGTCACGGGTTGAATCTGCAAATAGTCTTGTTCCAATATTAGTCTTTAATGCAGATGACAATCTTGTGATGAGTCTGTTGCTTAGATAGGCACTGTCAAATGCTTCAATATTTTCTACAATCAACAATGGTTCTTTTTTTATGTGTTTTTTAATATAATCTGCCTTGTCAATTGGCAAGAATGACATGGATACTGCTCTTCCATATTTTGTAGGCAACAATACAGACTCATTATCCTTGCGTGATTTTATCATTTTTCTATCATACAATACATCCACTACATCATCAAATAATAAGGGTGTTTCAAGTTTTTCATATTTTGACCTGAGATTTCGTATATCAGGATTTTTTATAGCAGATATATCAGCCAATACCTGCTCATATGCATCAGCCTCTGAATATTCTACAATTACATCATCAACATCACTATCCAAGAGATGCATAGCCATTTCCTCTTCCGATTCATTGTCAAATTCCTTACCTAACTCAGGTAGCAAATATACTATCCCCCGGTCATGGTAGGATGGCCTTCCTGCACGTCCTAGCATCTGTGAAAAATCATTGTTTGTAAGCCATTTATTACCCATCCTTAATGTTTCAAACAATACCTGTGCTGCTGGAAAGTCCACCCCAGCTGCAAGTGCTGCTGTTGTAACCACTGTTGAAATCTTTTGATTAGCAAAGTCCTTTTCTATTTTAACCTTTTTAGAATAGGACAGTCCTGCATGATATGCTGCTGTTGTAATTCCCTTTTTTTGAATTTGTTGGGCTAAAGAATGTGTTTTTCTACGTGAATTAGTAAATATAATACTTTGTCCATGATATCCCTTGGATGACTTTGTATCAAATTCCTTCTTTGCAAGTTTTGCAAGTAATTCTTTCTTTTCATATTCATTCTTGGCAAATATCAAATGTCTTTCCAATGGTACTGGCCTTTGGTCATACTGGACTAGTTTCATATTGAAGTTACTGGCTATTGACTTTGAATTTTTTACTGTTGCAGACAATCCTATAAGTTGAGCATTTGGAAAGATGGTAATTAGACGATTAACCAATCCATTTAGTCTTGGACCTCGTTCATCTTCATCAAGCATATGTATTTCATCTATTACAACTGTTCCGATGTTTCGAATCTGATCATATTTACCTGAACGCAACAGAAAATCCAGTCCCTCATATGTTGCAACTACAATATCTGCATTTTTAACGGACTTATTTGCAATTGTCAATTCATTCTTTGCTTTTACCCTGTTTGAACCTACCTTTATTGCAACCTTTAATCCAAGCTTTTCATATTGTTTCTTGAAGTCCCTATATTTCTGATTTGCAAGTGCAACCAATGGAGTTAAGTATATGAATTTCTTATGCTGCATTGCCTTTGGTATTCCTGCTAGTTCTCCTACCAATGTCTTTCCAGATGCTGTTGCAGATACAACCAACATATTCTCATTTTTAAGAAGTCCTGCATTCAATGCAAGAATCTGTACAGGCAATAGATATTTAATCTTCTTTGATAATATTTTCTTAAATGATTTAGGAAGCTTTAATGTATTGACATTGATTTTTGGATATTTCTGTCGCTTGACATTTACTTTATCATATAGTGTTAAATCTGAATTCTTTATTGGATTGAATTTTGGATCAAATATTTTAAGTACCTTCTCAAGGTCATGGGTTTTATGCAGTATCTTTTTAAAGTTCGGAAATACTGTTTGACTATATCCTTTTAATTTCATTACTCTTTTGATTTCATTTTCAGCACATTCTTCACATATGTATTCATCATATAACTTGTAAGATGCTGATTTTTTGAGTATTGTGATGTTACCTTCAAATGTACAGTGTCTGCAGATGTGTGTTCTTTTAAATGGAATGTTTAATGAGTTAAGCATCTTTTCAATGTTTTCATCCTTGGTTGCAAGCAGGACGTTCTGTTTTCTCATTATCTTAATTGCATCCTTTGGTGTTTTAATTGTTTCCACATTATCCTGTCGGATGATGAATCTATACGGCCTTATTTTACCATCATTGTCAATTAATTTGAAATAACTGTAAAATAAAGGTACTCTTTTATTGTTTAATGCACCTTTTGCAGAACCAATTGGATATAACTCCACTACTTTCTTGTTTCTTCTTAGAATAATCATGTTATCAAAGCAATATCTGATTTTTATTTTTTATTAATCAAAAATAAATTAACCTTTAATCAATATATATATTTTTAAAAGTAAATAATTAATTATTGTAGATGTAAATAATAAATATTTTTAGAACAAGATAAAATTAATTAAAATATATTACATTATAAGGATGTGAAATCATGTATAATATGGGTGCTTCAACAAAGCCAGGATATGATATTGCAAATAAAAGTAGAGAGATTATTAAATCATTAATCGATGATGACACAAAGGATTTGACCTATGAAGAACGGGATATTGTGGAACGTGTTGTTCATTCTACAGCAGATCCTGAATATGCTAAACTAGTTAAGATATCACCTACATTTGTAGAAACAGCTCTTGATTGTTTTGATAAAAATGAGGATATATTAACAGATATTAATATGGTTAAATCTGGTATAACCCGTTATGATGGAGAAGTAATGTGTTATATACGTGATGAAAGAGCTGTTAAACTTGCTAAAAAAGAGGAAATCACCCGATCTGCAGCTGCTATGAGAATTGCTGCAGAAGATGGATTTAAAGGTGTTGTTGCTATAGGAAATGCTCCAACAGCATTATTTGAAGTGATGGATTTAGTTGAAAAAGGCCAGATGGATGCACGTGCAGTGGTAGGTGTACCTGTTGGATTTGTAGGTGCAGCCGATTCCAAGGAAGCATTATCTAAAACCAACATACCATATACAATTACAACAGGACCTAAAGGTGGAACACCTATTGCAGTAGCAGTAGTCAATTCATTACTTAATATTAGGAAAAATTAATCCAGAGGACATAATATGAATCTTGAAAAATCAGAACAATTATATGAAGAAGCAGTAAATTACCTACCAGGAGGAGTGAATTCTCCTGTAAGAGCATTTAAACCTTATCCCTTTTTTGTAGAAAAAGCTAAAGGTTCTAAATTATATGATGTAGATGGAAATGAATATATTGATTATTGTTTAGGTTATGGTCCTATAATCATGGGACATGCTAATGACAAAATAGTCAAAGAAGCCACAGAACAACTGCAGTTAGGTACTGATTATGGTGTTCCTTCACAGCAAGAGATAGAACTTGCCAAGGAAGTAACAAAAAGAGTTCCATGTGCCCAAATGGTACGCTTTACCAACAGCGGTACTGAAGCTACAATGAGTGCCATAAGATTAGCAAGAGCAATAACAGGAAAAAATAAGATCATCAAATTTGAAGGAGCATACCATGGTGCTCATGATGCAGTACTGGTCAAGTCAGGTTCCGGAGCAGTAGGCCAACCAGACAGTCCAGGTGTACCATTGGATGCAACAAAAAATACAATACTTGTACCATTCAATGATGAAGATGCTATTAAGAATACAATCAAAGAGAATAAAGATGAAATAGCATGTATTATCACAGAGCCTGTAATGGGAAATATAGGTTGTGTACCACCAAAAGAAGGATTTTTACAATTCCTAAGAGAAATAACTGAAGAAAACAATATAATATTTATCATTGATGAAGTTATTACAGGTTTTAGAATAGCAAAAGGTGGAGCTCAGGAATACTATAATGTAACACCAGACCTAGTTACATTTGGTAAGATATTAGGTGGAGGATTCCCAATAGGTGCAATTGCAGGAAAAAGAGAATACATCGAACAGTTTGCCCCAAGCGGCAAAGTATACCAGGCAGGTACATTTAGTGGAAATCCAATGAGTATTAGTGCAGGACTTGCAACAATGGATTTATTAACCGATAAGTTCTACAAAGATTTACATGACAAGGGAGAATACTTCAGAAATGGAATCAGAGATGTTCTATCAAAACTTGACATTCCATATCAGGTAACTGGTGTTGAATCAATGACTGAAGTATACTTCACAGATGAAGAAGTATATGACTTTGAATCAGCTAAAAAATCAGATACACAGGCATTCGACAAATACTTCCACACACTACTAGAAAATGGAGTCTTTGTAGCACCATCCCAATATGAATGCGTATTCCTATCAAGTGCACATACAAATGATGATATAGACAAAACATTAAATGCTATGGAAACAGCACTTAAA